>NZ_JBXTSN010000008.1:0-26998 GCF_057158775.1 Antribacter sp. NEAU-D49
TGTGGCGGCTGCGGGCCGGGACGCCGTGGCGGGACGTGCCTGCGAAGTACGGGCCGTGGAAGACGCTGCACGAGCGGCTGCGTCGGTGGACCGCGGACGGGACCTGGGAACGGATCCTGGACCACGTGCAGGTCAAGGACGACGCGGTCGGGAAGGTCGAGTGGACCTTCTCGATCGACTCGACCAACGTCCGGGCCCACCAGCACGCTGCCGGTGCCCGGAAAAAGGGGGCTGCAAGGCCGGCTGGGTCGAAGACCTCGCGGTCGCTGATGAGGCGCTCGGCCGGTCGAGGGGCGGACTGACGTCCAAGATCCACCTGGCGACCGACGCCCGCGGCCTGCCGATGAGCGTGATCCTGACGCCGGGGCAGGCTGGGGACAACCCGCAGCTGTTGCCCCTGCTGGACCAGGTCAGCGTGAAACGCGACGGACCCGGACGGCCCCGCAAGAGGCCCGACCGGGTCCTGGCCGACAAGGCGTACTCCAGCCCCGCGACCCGCCGCGCGCTGCGCCGGCGCGGGATCGCGTTCACCAGCCCCGAGAAGAAGGACCACGCCGCCCACCGGCTCCGCCGCGGCAGAGCCGGCGGGCGACCGCCCGCGTTCGACCCGCAGACCTACAAGGGCCGCAACGTCGTCGAGCGGTGCTTCAACCGCCTCAAGCAGTTCCGCGCCCTGGCCACCCGATACACCAAACGAGCCGCCTACTACCGGTCCGAACTCACGATCGCAGCCATCATCCTCTGGCTCCGCGATTCACAGGACACGCCCTAGTGGTGGTGGACCGGACACCTCGCATGTACATAGCGCATCTCTCAGATCTTTCGCTGTCGAGGCGACACCGGGGCTAACGGGCGTGCAATCAGGACCGCGTACGGCGGAAGAGGTCTGCGAGCGTTCGCTTGGCACGGGCCAGCCAGGACAGGTTGAGGTGGAGCGCTGCCGCCTGGTCCCGAGCCTGAGCACGGACGTGCTGCTCGGGGGTCATGTTCGACAACCACCGCACACGAGACGACTGGATGACGTAGTGGGACTTGCAGTCGTAGGCCCCGTTGCCGATCGACGGTGAGAGGCTGACTCGTCCGTCGTACCGGAGGGTCCACCCGGCCGGGCCGAGCGGAGTGACGACCTCGCTGGCACATCCGCAACAACACAGGTGGGCGACGATGTTGTGGGTACCGCTGATGTAGAGCACACCCGGGTCGAGTTCGGTCGGCAGCAGTTCGACGAACCGGTGGTCCATCTCGTGGTGGCGCCTCATGCGATCAGCCTGTTGATCGTGTTGTCGCTCACGGGGTAGGCGAAGGCCTGCATGTCAGATGCCATGTCCGCGTAGAAGCCGAGGTGGCGCTTCCACTGGAGCACCGCGAGTGCTGCGTTCAGGGCATTGAGATCACCGATCTGGATGTTGCGCGCGTACTCGTCGGGTTCAGTGCCGCCGGTCGGGATCGGCACGCGCCGGCCTGGGGTGCTGGTCGAGACGCGCAGCATGCCGGTCAGTCCGGACCCGGTGTCAGTCACACCCATGCCCACGTCGATGAAAGACACGTCCGCGTCCTCGAGGGCGGCTATGAGGCCCTTGCGGTCGGAGTCGTCGTCGAGCGCGAGGAACACGAAGTCGAACCCAGACACTTCCGCGGCGGCGTCGACCTCGAAGTAGGTGGGGTGAGCGATGATCCCGCGCTTTATGCGCGAGTACTGCGCCGCCCAGTGCTCGGCCTTGTTCGGCTGGGCTCGCAGGTCCGAGATGTCAGCGGCGCCTGGTGCACGGAAGGCGTTGTGGTTGATGAAGACGTCGCCGTCGTAGAGGTGGATTTCGGTGACCGGCGTCTTGGCGACTAGGTCCAGGATGTGCGAACCCGTGCCGCCGAGGCCGACGATCGCGATCCGCATGCCGCGAAAGACGGAGTTGAGTGCGGTGGTGCCGGCCCGGCTGGAGGCCGAGTCGCGGTAGGCGAACGGGTAGTCGTCGTCTTCGGGGACCTCGTAGACCGGATAGGTGCGCGCGGTGGCGTGGGTGTCGATGCGTCGGGCCCACCTTGAGAGCAGGTCGACGTAGATGGTGACCTTGTCGTAGTAGCTGCGGTAGTTGCCCTCGGGAGGTTTGGCGGAGAAGTAGATGTTGGTTCGGAAGCCAGGAAGGAACTCGCTGACCTGCGCACCGTTGATCACCTTCGACAGCGGCCTTCCCTCGTTGTCGCAGGGCTCAGAGCCCGCGAAGTGGGTCGTGTGGTCCGGCGGCGTCGTCAGGACGTCGCCGGCCATCGTGGCCGGCATGACGAGCTTCCCTCGGGCGACGGTCTTGTCGGCGGTGACGTAGGGGACGTTGTAGACGACCAGGTGGCCGTCACGCAGTTCGACGTCGTAGCCCTCGTTGAGGAGGCGCGTGAGGTCGTCCATGATCAGGACCGCGTCGTGATCTGGACGCCGAAGCTCGTGCCCTTCTTGACACGAACGCTCTGGCCTGGGGCCAGAGAGCCCGACTCGTTCCCGTGCTGGGCGCGGGTGTACGTGACGATGTACTCGGTATTGGCGTCCGGGTTCTGGCCAGGGAAGGCGAGCCCGACGACCTGCTCGAACGACACGTCCTTGTCGGCGATGAGGTGTGGGCGCGCGTTGATGAAGATCTCGATCGTCTTGGGGCCGTTCGCTGCCTGCTCGGTCAGCGCATCGGGGGAAGCCATTGGGTACCTCCTGTGTGTCGCACAGGGAGCCACGCCGCGACGCGGTAGGCTTTACCTGTCTGGTAAACGACCATACACCACGACGGCTTTACCTGGGAGGTAAAGGTGCAACTGGCGTGGCGCGACTCCGCGCTCGAGCAGACGTGCGCATCCAGCGACGCCCTTGAGCTCCGCTGGCCGCAGTCGGCTGACGCGATCAAGCGCCTCCTGTGGACCGTCAAGCACTGTCGGGATCTCGCCGCACTACTGAGGCACCCGTCCGTCAGGGTCGCACTGGGCAGTCACCGCGCGGAGGCGTCCCTGAGCGTCCAGATGCGTGAGGCGCAGATGCACGGGATGGCGCTGACACGCACCGGCGAAGTCCTTGGCATGACCGAGGCGGACCAACTCCTGCAACATGCGAGCACTACGACGGCACTGCTCATCACCGACCTCATGACAGAGGGATCCGGCAGCCTTCGAGAGGCAATCTGATGTCCACACCCCACACCAGCACGATGCGGTACATCCCACGCGATTTTGAACCTGACTGGGCGGTGGCTCCAGGCACCATGATCCAAGAGACGCTGGAGGACCTGCGGTTCACTCAGGCCGACGTGGCGGCCCGAGCGAGCATCAGCGCGAAGCACCTCAATCAGGTGATCAAGGCGCATGTTCCGCTGTCCCCCGAAGTCGCGATCGCCTTGGAGCGAGTGCTCGGCGTCACCGCGGATCATTGGCTCGCGCTCGAGGCGACATGGCAGGCTCACAGAGCACGTGAGAACTCGGCGGCCTCATTCGCCGGACTCGCATCGTGGCTGCGCCGATTCCCAGCCGACGTGCTGCGAGAGCGGAATATCATTGACTCAGGATCTGAGGTCTCCGCGCGGGCAGATGCGCTCCTGAGGTTCTTCCAGGTCGCCGACGTGACGGCCTTCGAGAAGGTCTGGCTCGCACCGCAGGCGAACTACAAGAGGAGCCAGAAGTTCACCATCGACTCCTACGCGACCGCGCTCTGGCTCCGGCTTGCTGAAGTTGAGGCCGAAGAGTCCCGATCGGAGTGCCCTCCGTTTGACGCCAACAGGCTTCGATCTGTCGCACGCATGCTGCTGCCGCTCACGCGCGAGCCGATCCAGACGGGCTTCAGGAGCGCCCAGGGTCTCCTCAAGAAGGCGGGTGTTCTTCTGGTCTTCGTTCCTGAGATCGCCGACACGCGCATCACCGGTGCGTCCAGGTGGCTCACATCTGGCCATCCGGTGATCGCACTATCGGGGCGCTACAAGTACCTGGACGTCTTCTGGTTTACGCTGCTTCACGAGATCGGTCACGTCCTCCTGCATCCGAAGCGTGCGACATACCTCGACGTCGACGGTGGCGCCGTGCGCGACGATGAGGACCAGCAAGAGACGGCCGCGAACACATTTGCTAGCGAACTCATCCTCGACGATGGTCTCCGCCACGAACTCAAGCACCTCAGCACTGATGCCCAGCTGCATTCGCTCGCACAGCGCGCTGGAGTCTCATCGGGTGTAATCGCTGGTCAGTATGGTCACACAACTGACGACTGGAGGAAGTTCGGGAAGTTACGAACCCGAGCGGACCTGACTGCAGTCCTCCATTGACCTAAGGTGCGTCAGACGGGTCGGTACCGTAAACGGTGGAACTTCCCAGATGAGGAGTTCGTCTGTGACCTCTGCTTCCTCACGCTCCCCGAAGCGCTTGCCCGAACTGGTGCCACACGCCACGACGAGTGCCGGTGAGCGGCCGCGAGCTTCGCGCGAACGCCGCTCTACGTGGACCTGTCGTCGGCAGGGTCCGGCCGTACGACGCCCTCAGCTGCTTCGTGCAGGTGTTGGAGGGCGATGTCGAGCGGGATCCGTTCCTGTTCGACCCTGCGCGGCCCTGTGTGCTCGGCGTCGCAGAGCAACTCGTACAGCTTTCTCTCGTCAGTTTCGAGAGCCAGGTTGACGCGTGGCGGTCGGACGGTAAGGAGCTTCCCGTGCCGGTCGTGCCAGGTGCCCCAGCGTGACCAGGTCGTGTATGCGTCGACATTCATCAACAGGGAGCGGTGGATGATGCCGGCGGTACGGAACTGAGACAGGATCTCCAGGCCGTCCGCGTCCATGTCGCCCCAGTACAGCACCACGGGCGCGCGATGCACCCATGACAGGGATGCGATCGCTCCGGGTCCGGCCCCGTTTCCTTCGATGGCGATGCCTCCCGGAACGTCCGGGAACGCGACGACCGTGTCCTTGTTCTCGCAGATGAGCACGATCTGCGGCGGGTAGGCGAGCTCCTCGGTGTCTCCCGCCGTGTGACAGTCGTGACGACGGCCTCCTGTGCGCAGGTGGTGCGGGTCGAGGTAGGTGAAGTGGACCCGGGACGGGTGCGTCGGTGCGAGTTCCAGGTCGTCCAGGCCGGCAAGCGCGCTCACCAGGTGCTGGGAGGTGTTGAGCCACTTGGCGTGCATGCCGGCGATCGGGATCTGTCGCGGGGTTCGCCCGCGGGCGCCGTCGTCGCGGAAGAAGCGGCCGGCGTCGATCAGCAGGTGGAAGTCGAGCTCGGTCCAGTCGGCCACGGCGCGCACGACGCGTGTGCGCGGGTCCGGCTCGGCCATCGTGACGAACTGGTCGGCGAGCACCTGTGCGCGTGCCCGCGCGCGCTCCAGGCGCGCCGGCCATGCTCCGCCTAGGACGTTCGCCGCGGTCCACGGGTCCGGGACGAGCACGGCAACGGGGATCGACTGGGCCGTGCCCGTGACGCGGCGGGATCGTTCGGCCAGCGGCAGTTCCTTCTCCGTCGCCCATGCCCGCCACTGGTGCACCCACGGCACAAGTCGGGAGAACTGCGCCTCAAGCTCGGCACCCGTGGGCGCGCCGAGCGACACGGACGGCTCCCAGGAGTACGTGGCGCCGGCAGCAGCGGGCGCCCACGCGCGCTGGAGCTTGCGCTCGAGCGCATCCAAGACATCCTTCCGGGTCTTGGGGCTGCTCACGCGGTCATCCGCATCTGCTGGCGGGTCTCTGCGCCGATCTCCTGGACGGCGGAGCGTCCGGTGGTCAGGTTCTTGGTCACGAGCAGGACGGCGTCCATGTGCGGTTCCAGGCCGGCGCACTTGTCGAACGGCGCGCCGACGATGAGCTGGAATCCGAGGTTGGTCCAGGCCTGCACGGCGCGGGAGGCGAACTCGGCGTCGGCCTTGATGAACCCCTCGTCGAGGAACACGGGCGCGAACCGGGGCCTTGCCTTGTCCTGGTCACCGAGCCGGTAGCGCAGCGCGGCGCCGACGATGAACGCGATCAGCTCCTGAGTCTCTCCGCCGGACTTGGACCCGAGCGAGGTGTAGGAGGCCAGGACCTGCTCGCGCTGCCCGACTGGCGCGTCGGGGCTGATGCGATACCGGTCGGCAAGGATCTCCAGGTGCCGGCGTACGTCGAGCAACTCGTCGCGCGCGGAGATCTTCGGGTCGTACTGCGGGTCCTTCGGGCTGCGCAGCTGGGCGAGGAACCTTGAGGCTTGCAGGTAGCGGGCCTCGAGCTGGTCGTCGTTGAGGTTCGCGGTCGCGGTGCGGGCGAGGTCGCGAAGCTCCCTGGTGAACTTCTCCAGCCGGTCACGGCGCAGCACGCGCAGCCGCATCTTGAGCCGGTCGTTTGTGGCGCTGAACGGAAGGGTGGCCAGGATCGCGTTGATCGGGTCGAGCCGTGCGCTGATCTCGCGCCGGGCGTCACTGACCGCGGTCTGCAGCTGGAGCAGGTCGTCAGCAGACCACTCGACCATGTTCGCGCGGAAGGTCTCCTTGAGCTCTGCGAGCTTGGCGGACGACAGGTCTTGCAGCTTGCGCGCGAAGTCCGGGTAGGAGGCCAGGGACGGGGACAGGGCTCCGTCCGGGTACTGATTGAGGTACCGCTCGAAGATGCCTTCGATCTCGTCGGTGGACCGCTGCACCTCGGTGCGGGCGCTGGCGCCCTGCTGGAGCAGCAGCCGGCGCAGCGCGGCCCGGTGCACGTCCCAGCGGTCGAGGTCATCGGGGTCGTCCTCACCGACTGCGTCACGGAAGTGTGCGTGCAGTGCGGTGCGCTGCGCGTCGGTGAGCGCCAGGTTCTCTTGTCGCGCGATGGCATCGAGGTCGCTAACGACGTCGTCCTTGCGTTCTGCCAGGGCAAGCCACGTCTCGTCTGCATTCTGGGCGTCTTGCTCGCTCTGGTAGGCAGCCTTGCGGGCGTCCTCGAGGTCCGCCTTCGTCTCGGCGATGCGGGCCGTGAGCGTGGCGAGTTCGCCGCTCGAGTCCAGCAGCGCCGCGAGCTCCTCGTGCAACCGGGCGACTTGGTCGTCCAGGCTGGCGACGTCGATCTGCTCGAAGGTGGCGCCAGACAGCACCATGTAGGCGTCTCGCTGAGCGTTAAGCATGCTGAGCCTGTCGCCGGCCTGCCGCGCGGGGTCGTCGAGGGTGCCTAGCTCGTGGGTGAGCCGGGCGACCGTGCGTTCGCACTCGGCGATCAGGTCCTCGTTGGAGAACCCGAGGATGTTCTGGTCGTACCGGCGTCCGTGCGCACCACGGGTGCCGTTGCGGGTCTGGCCTCGCAGGGTGACCCGGGACCCGGGGCCGGAGAGCTCGGCCGGGGTGCGCACGCACAGGGTGCGCCCGCCGTGGGCGGAGACGTACCGGGCGACCCACCCTTCGTAGGGGCTGGTCTTGAAGTCGAGCTTACCGCCCACGGTCTGCGGGTCGAGCGGTTCAGGGAGGTCCTGGTTCCGTTCGGCCTTGTCGAACGTGATTCGCCCGCGCAGGTCGAGCTCGTTGATCGCGCGGGAGAAGTCCTCGTACCGGTCGGCGGGCACGAGCATCGTGCGGGCAGCGGTGGACAGCACGACCTCGACGGCGGTCGTCCACTCCCTCTCGTCCTGCGCGACGGCGACGAGCTCGGCGAGGAACGGGGCATCGCGGACGGGTAGCCCGGTGTGCGCGCAAACCTGGTCACGCAGACGGGCCAGGTGCAGGTCCATGCGTGTGCCCGATCCACGGCGCTCGACGAGTTCTTTCTGCGCGGTCTCCAGCTGGTCGCGCAGCTGCCACTGTGTGCGCTGCACCCGCAGCACGACGGCGTCGAGCTCCGACCGTCGGGCCTTGTAGGTCCCCTGGAACGTACGGCCGGCTTCCAGCAGGCCCGTGAACGTGTCTCGGTCGGCCAGGTTCTGACCATCGGGCAGGACGGCGGTGACCCGCGTGCGCAGCCTGTCCAGCTCGCCGGCGCGGACGTCACGTTGGGCGGTCAATGTGGACAAGGACGCCTCGATGGTCTGGATCTGTCCGCCGCCGGCCGCCCTGTGCCGGTCCTCGAGGTCGGCCAGTTGGGACTCGAGGGAGGTCTTGACGGTGGCCGCGTGTGCGGCCGCCTCTTTGGCCTGGTCAAGGTCCTCCTTCGCCTGCACGCCAGCAGCCTCCAGGAGGTCGTTCTCCCGCTCGAGGCTCCACAGGGTCAGCAGGGACGGGCCGGTGGAGTCAAGGCCGTACGTGTCGAGCTCGGCCAGTTGGTCGCGGGCGGTCTGCAGTCGCTGCCAGGCTGTCGCGGCCGGGCGCAGCAGTGCGGCCTGGTCCTCGGCGTTCTTGGCCCTGCGGTAGTTGGCTTCCAGGTCGGCGAAGTGGGCGAGCGCGTGGTCGGCCTTGGCGTAGGTGTCGGGCTTCTCCAGGACCAGTTTCTTGTACAGCTCGTCCACGGTGCGGAACTGGTGCCCTGCCTGAACATCGGCCAGCAGGCGCAGCGCCTCGGCCCCGTTGCCGTTTGCTCCGATCCCGAGCTTGTCGAATAGGCGAGCGGCGAAGGCGGTGTAGGTGTCGAGCACAGTGAGGCCGGGCACGAGGTCGCGCATTCGGCGGGCGTCAAGGCCCGCGCTGCGGATCTCGTCGAACACGCGCAAGTCGAGGTCGCCGTCGAGGGTCAGCATGCGGGCGTTGACCTCGCCGCCGAGGCGGGCGTGCGCGGGAACCTGGTAGATGCGAGCTGCGGTGAACTGCTTGCCGTTGTCGTTGAGGAAAACCATCGCGACCCCGCCCCACGTCGCGGTGCCGTCGCCGCGCATGACCTGGGCGTGCTCCTCGCCATCGGCGTCTGTGGTGATGTCGGTCTGCCCGCGCAGGTAGGAGATGAGGGAACGTTGCTCGGCACCCCGTGCACGCCCGACGCCGGTGTTCGACGCGCCGTTGAACGCGGTGTCGGACGGCATCATCAGCGCGGTGTACGCGTCCAGGAGCGTCGACTTGCCCGAGCCGGACGCCCCGGTCAGGAGTGTGGTGCCGGGCTGGAACGTGACCTGCCGGTAGCCGTGGAACCCGCCCCAGTTGACCAGCTGGAGCCGATACGCCTTCCACTGGGTGGTGCCGGGTGATGCGCCCGGGATGCTGAACAGCCCGTCGCCAGGGCTCAGGTCCGCCTCGATACCGGGTAGGTAGGGGTCGTGGTCCTCATTAGCGGTGCTCACACCTGCTCCCGCGAGGTCGTGGCGGGCTGGATTGTTTCGCTAGCAGGCCCAGACCCGGGATCGGGGTCCGTCTCTCGGGTGTAGTGCCCGGCGCGAGCCGCCTCGACGTAGTCGTCCATGACCTGCTCGGGCTCGGTATCGGACCGGATCCACGCCAGGAGTGACTTGAGGGTGGCCAGGTCGAGCAGAGCCTCCAGGGCGCGCACCGCGATCTCGAACCGGTCCGCGTCCTTGCGGCCGATGAGCAGCCCGGTCGAGACCAGGGACTCGATCGCCCGGTTGGTGCGCTGGGCGTCCCGCAGCTGGTCGGTGGTGTCTGGGGGGCGCAGGCTGGCGACGTGCTCGAGCAAGTCTGCGCGGTCGACGAACGCCCTGGTCCGGCCGGCGTTGACCTCGGCCCGTGCCAGGGCGCGCAGGTGCGCCAGGAGGATCGTCTCCTCCCGGTTCCATTCGGTCGCGTGCAGCAGTGTGGGGAACTTGCCTGGGGTGGGGCTGGGGACCTGTCGCTTGAACGCGACCTCGCGTTCGGTGTCCAGGTGCAACGTGAGGTACATGTCGTTCAGGCGGCGTCCGATCCCGACCTGGTTGGCGACCAGCGCCCTGTACTCCTGCGGGTGGGACGCCGAGGTGATGAACCGGTTCTTCATCAGCACGACCAGCGCCCGCCGGCCGGCGGGGTCCAGGCCGCCGTTGTCCCCCTCGAACTCCGATAGGGACGTGGACGGGCTGATCTCCGGGTCGCGGTAGCCGTCCCAGTCGTCCTCATCGGCGTCGGCTGCCGGGGAGTCCACGTCCCGTGCGGTGTCGTTGCTGATCGGCCAAGTCGGAGTGCTGCGGAGCGGGAAGTGTTGTTCCATCACTGTCCTCCGCCGGGCGTGCCGGCCTCGTCGGGCCGCGGTTCCGGTGGTCCGATGACCGGGATGCGCGCGGTGTAGAAGGTCCGGGTGCTGCCATCGGGGCGCACCGCGTAGTAGGAGTCGACTTCTCTGTCCGATGCGGGCGTCGCGTCCTCGACCCCGGTCGTCAGGTGGCCGCCTGCGGCAAGGTGCAGCAGACCGAGGATCTCCACCGGTCGACGCCGGTCGGGCTCAAGATCGTTGAAGATTCCCGCAAGCGTTGCCGGGTCGTTCGGGTCGGCCTGAGCGAGTGCGCCGGCCAGGATCCGGCGCAGGTCGGCGAGGGACGGCCCACCGAAGGCAAGGATGTCTCGAACACTGGTCTCTTCCGTCTCGTCCTCGGGCCCGTCCAGGTCGATCGGTGGCGGCGGAGCGTTGCGCTGCGGGTCGTAGAACCGGCGGGGCAGGGAGTCCAGCTCTGGGCGCTGAGGAAGCATGTCGAACGGCACCCGGGTGCGGGGGCCGGTGCGGGTCAGCCACCGGGAGAACTCGTGGTCCAAAGCGCGCAAAGTCTCGTCGAGCTCGCGGTCACGGGCGACGTCGTGGGTCGACAGGTAGTTCTTCAGGGCACGGGTGGTTGCGGCCCGCTGACGCAGCACCGCGTTCATGCCGCGATGGATGAGCTGGACGATGGAGCGCAGCTGGGTCCGGTCAGTGTCATTGAGGATGTCGCGCCCGTACTCGTTGTCCACCAGCGCGGTCAGGTCCTTCTGTAGCTGGTCACGCACCTCGTCGTCGCGCAGCAGCTGCAGTGCACCGGCGAACGCCTGCCCCTCGGGTGTAGTGGCCATGAGGTCCCGGGCTCGTTCGAGGTAGCGCCCGACAGTGTCACCGACCGGTCCCTCGTGCGTGCGGAACTCCTCCAGGACCTGGCGTCGGATCGCCTCGAACGACTCCTCGACCCGCTTGAAGTCCGACGGCAGGCCCGAGATGAGGTCGAGCACCTCGCCGTAACCCGTCAGCAGGAAATCGGTGCTCGGCGCGGGCATCGCAACCGTGTCGTCCAGGAGCCGGTCGCGGTCCTCGACCAGCTTCGCGATCTGCTCGTTGACCAACCGGATGCGCTCGGTGCGGGAGACGTTCGTCGTAGCGTTGAACCGGCGCACCGTGTTCAGGATTGTTGCGATGCGGTGCTCGGACAGTGTCGCACGCTCGTTGCCGAGGCTCTCGACCAGGTCCAGCGCCCGCCGAGCGTAGGAGGACAGTGTGTAGACCTCCTCCTCACCGGGTTCGACCGCGGGTCGGTTGAGCCACTTGCCCTTGACCCACATCTGGCACAGGGCACGGCCCTCGACGTCCGGGAGACCGTCGATGCCTTCCAGGCGCAGGTCGTTGAGCAAGTTCGTGATCCGCACATGCAGGACCGACACCGGGACGGCCTGATCTTGCCCGCCGAAGCACGTGATGAGCAGCGACACCGTCAAGTGTGCACGCGGCCTGTGCAGCAACGTCAAGGTGGGCTGATCGAAGGCGGAACGTACACGGGCGTACGTGCCCACAACGTCGCTCATGCGGCCTCCGGACGATCCCTAGTAGTGAAGCAAGCCAGCGAAGAGCGACCTGCAGCCATCTAGAAACTAGCGGCAGGCACTGACAGTGACGCTTGCGCCCACGGGTGAACCCGACAGGCTCCCCCACGTGCGTGGACACGCAACCCGGCCTCGGCCGTCGTCGACAGGACCGCAACCTTCCCCACCAAGAGCACGACACGTCCGCCGATGCGCCTGATGGAAGAAGAACTGGACCACCCCCACGTGGCCAAGATCATCGACCACGGCGACTTCACGGACACTGACCAGATCTGGTGCGCGATGCCGCTGGCCGTCGGCAGCCTGGCCGACGAGATCGACCAGGTGACGAACGACCTGGCGAAGGTCGCCGACCTCGCGCGCCAACTGTGCGCCGGGGTCGGTCACGTGCACGAGCGCGGCGTCCTGCACCGGGACCTCAAGCCCGGCAATATCCTGCGCAGTCCCGAGGGCAACTGGCAGGTCAGCGACTTCGGGCTGGCTCGTGAAGACGAGCGCCGGTCTCTCGCCTTGACGTCCACGCTCGCCCAGGGCATGGGTACCCGGATCTACGCATCCCCCGAGCAGTGGCGTCAGCCTAAGTACGCCGACCCGCGAGACGACATCTTCGCCATCGGCAAGATCCTCCAACACGCGCTCACAGGTCAATACCCCATGGATACTGCTGACCAGATGCCCGAGTCGCCGCTGCGACCTGTCATCCAGAGAGCCACTGGCCCGCGTGACAACCGCTACCCCGACACAACCTCCGTGCAGCGGGCGACCGACCAGGGCCTGGCCAGCTATTCCTCGCGTGGGAAGACCCCGCGGACCGCCTGGCCAGGCTCCGCCCGCGCGTCTCCGGCCCCGTGTTCGACCAGGTCGCCGCCGACGAACTGATCCAGTGGCTCCTCAGTGACGACATCGACGCCGAGATCGACTCTGCGGGTCGCGCCCTCATTAGCGCCTCCCACGACACCGTCGAGTACCTGTGGACGACCAACCCCTCCGGGCTCCGCCGAGGCTGGGCCGAGGTCACCACATGGATGCGCTCGCAAGGCTTCGAATTCAGCTTCTGCGACACACTTGCCAATTCCACCAGCATGATCGTCGCTGTCACTGGGGACACCGACGTCCTGCGAGAAGGAGGCGGAGCGCTCGCCCGTGTTGGCGAAGCACACAACCGATGGCATGTCCGCGACGTTTTGACCGCACTCCTGCAGTCGATCCGAGCCCCGGAACACGCCCTCGCCGCGCTCGAAGGACTCCAGGACGTGCCACCCACTGCGGTCGACTGGTCCATCACCGACTTCGCAGCCAGGACCATGCACCCGGTCCTCCGCAACGGCATCCGAGAGATCCGTAAGTCGGCACAAGCGTCCTGACCGATCGAACTCGAGACCCCGTCGAGCACCAGAACCCGCACGCTTGCACGCCACCACGCCGACACCATCCTGTTAGGTGAGGACTTCCGGGTAAAGAAATCGTCATGCTACAGAGGCGCAGGATTGTGCAATCTAGGCTGCACGTCGACAAGGGCGCCCGGCTACACCTGCATGTCGACGAAGCGCTGGTAGTGACCCTGGAAGGCGACCGTGATGACGTCGGTGGGGCCGTTACGGTGCTTGGCCACGATCAGGTCGGCCTCGCCGGCGCGCGGGGACTCCTTCTCGTACGCATCCTCGCGGTGCAGAAGGATGACGACGTCGGCGTCCTGCTCGATCGAGCCGGACTCTCGGAGGTCGCTCATCTGCGGCTTCTTGTCCGTGCGCTGCTCAGGACCACGGTTCAGCTGCGAGATCGCGATCACCGGCACCTCGAGCTCCTTCGCCAAGAGCTTCAGCGCACGGGAGAACTCCGAGACCTCCTGCTGTCGCGACTCGACGCGCTTGCCGGACGACATCAGCTGGAGGTAGTCGATCACGACGAGCTTGAGGTCGTGACGCTGCTTGAGCCGGCGGCACTTGGCCCGGATCTCCATGAGCGACATGTTCGGCGAGTCGTCGATGAAGAGCGGCGCGTCCGACACCTTGCCCATGGTGGCGGCGAGCTTCTGCCAGTCGCCGTCGTCCATCTTTCCCGAGCGCATCCTGGTCAGGGGCACCCGCGCCTCGGCCGCGAGCATACGCATGGTGATCTCGTTGCGGCTCATCTCAAGCGAGAAGATGACGGAAGCCATGTTGTGGTGGATAGCGGCGTGGCTGGCCACGTTGATGCCGAGCACGGAATTGTGCGTGGGCACCATCGACCGGCTTGCCAGGTACAGGTGCGCTGGGTTGTCCACCTCGACGCAACGCACGGGCACGGAGGCAATGGGCCGCACATCGACGACGAAGCGCGACGTCAGCTTGGCCGTGGGTGGGCGACGGCGTTCCTTGTGCACTAGCCGCTTCCGCTCCAGCAAGAACACGTCGTCCTGCGTCGTGAAGGTGATCGTGAACGCCGTAGCCGTCGACTCGGTCCGTCCGTTTACGGGCCTCTCCGACCACCCCGTCCGGTAGCCGAGCGACAGGACCAGCTCGCGGGCGTCGATCGCCAGACGGCGGTTCGTCACCGTGAACTGCACGCTTCCCTGCGGGTTGACGGTTCCGTCGCTGTCCAGCAGCCCAGCCAGCAGCGCCCGTCGCTGGTCTTCGCTCGCGCGAAGGTACATCGGCGGGATGTGCTTGTTCTCCAAGACCCCCAAGTGGCGCAGTCGGCCCCCCATGGTGCCGTTGGTGTTGTGGCAGGCCTGGCAGCGGCGGAATCCCCAGGTGGGCTTCCCACAGTCAGGGCAGGTCGGCTGCTTGGCCGGAGCTGAGACCTGTCGAGCTCGCCCGCCGCAGGAGCGCCCGCAGGTGCGGATCCAACTCATCTTCGGAGTGAACTCGATGCCGCACACAACGCACTCGCGGACGACCGTCTCCGGAGCCGGCAGCAGGAGTTGGTAGGTGCGCGCTGAACCCTTGACCGCGCCCCGTGCTTGGGCGACGTAGCCGAGCTCCTCGATCCGCGCCGCGATCTCCGGGTCGGCCGAAGTGAACTCCGCCCGGCGTGAGCTGCCGTCCCCCAACCAGATGCCCAACGCGTACGGGTGGATCGGCAGGTCCGCCTCGGGCAGATTGAGCGGCTTTGCTGTGGACACTGAGTGATTGGCCCGTTGGTCCGAGGTCGCGCAACGAACCGTGGACGCGAGCTCTTCGGTCGTGCGCACCGACGTCGCCGGCGTACCTCCCGTGGGGGTCTTGCGCCGTTGCGCCCGGTCGCTCGTCACCCACTGGTGCTGCGCGTCGGCGACGATCGTCGTCCCGTCGTCGAACACCACCTCGTAACAGGGGCGGTCGTTCATGACGTCCGTGGCGGCGACGACCTGTGTCGGTGTGCCGTCCGCCCCGAGGAGCCAGTCGCCCACAGCAACCTCGCCCATCGTGGTCCAGCCGGTCGGTGTGGGCAACGGGGTGTCGAGCGCGAGGGCCTTACCGACGGCCGGGCGGGCCGCCACCACGATCATCTGGCCGGGGTGCAGGCCGTTCGTGAGGCGGTCGAAGTCGGAGTAGCCGGTCGGCACGCCCGTCATGCCCTCGCCGCGGCCCTGCGCTGCGTCGATCTCGTCGAACGTGGGCCCGATGATCTCGGACAGCGGGAGGTAGTCCTCCGACGCCCGCCGCTCCGTGACCGCGTACACCTCGGCCTGGGCGTTGTTGACGATGTCGTCCACCTCGCCGCCGTCGGTGGCGTAGCCCATCTGCACGATGCGGGTGCCCGCCTCGACGAGCCGGCGCAGCACGGCGCGCTCGCGCACGATGCGCGCGTAGTAGCCGGCGTTGGCCGCGGTGGGCACGCCCGCCATGAGGTCGTGGATGTACGGGGCCCCGCCGATGCGCGCCAGCTCGCCGCGGCGCGCGAGCTCGGCCACGACCGTGATCGCGTCGGCCGGCTCGCCGCGCCCGTACAGGTCGATGATCGCGTCGTAGATGGCCTCGTGGGCCGGGCGGTAGAAGTCGTTGCCACGGATCTGCTCGATGACGTCGGCGATCGCGTCCTTGGACAGCAGCATGCCGCCCAGCACGCTCATCTCGGCCGCGATGTCCTGCGGCGGGGTCCGGTCGAGGCCCGGCGTCCTGGCCGGGGCAAAGCTCTCGAGCTCCTCGATCGACATCCACACCTCCGCTTCACCGTCACTGCCCGACGCGGGCCGCCTGCCCGGCACCGTGTCCCTCACACCAGTTCTACTCCGGGTGACCGACACGATCGTGCACCTCGTCCTCAGGCGTTTCCCCGACGCGCGCCCGATGACCGTACGGCTGCGCCTCAGCCACCGCAAGGAGACCTGTGGACAGTGGTGTGCACAGGAGTGTGGAAAGGTGGCACCGGGCTGTGCACACAGGGTGGACAACCCTGTGCACAACTGGGGATAGCCCCTGTGCACAACGCCACACATGCCGCCTGACCTGCGGTAACAGTTCCCTCAGCCTGTGGAGAAAAAGAAGTTGGGCGACATCCGCCACACCCGCCCCCAGAGGGCTGCCGACACCACCTCCCGGCGCCGCGTCGACCGCGAGATCCTCGCGCTCGCCGTACCCGCCCTCGGGGCTCTGGTGGCCGAGCCGCTCTTCGTCCTGGTGGACAGCGCCGTCGTCGGGCACCTCGGCACCCCCGAGCTTGCCGGGCTGTCCCTGGCGAGCAACCTGCTGCTCACCCTCGTCGGCCTGTGCATCTTCCTCGCCTACACGACCACCGCCCAGGTGGCCCGGCTCGTCGGCGCAGGCAGGGAGCGCGAGGCGCTCCGGTCCGGCATCGACGGACTGTGGCTCGCCCTCGGCCTCGGTGCGGTGCTGGCCGTCGCCCTGGCCACCACCGCCCCGCTCGCCGTCGAAGCGCTCGGCGCCCGTGGCAGCGTCGGGCAGCATGCCGTGACGTACCTGCGGTGGTCCGCGCCCGGCCTGCCCGGGATGCTCCTCGTCCTGGCGGCGACGGGGGTCCTGCGAGGCATGAAGGACACGCGGACCCCGCTCGTCGTCGCGACGGCGGGAGCGGTCGTCAACGGGATCCTGAACGTCGTGCTCGTGTACGGGGCGGGCCTCGGGATCGCGGGATCGGGCCTGGGCACGGCGGCGACCCAGCTGGGGATGGGCGCCGTGCTCGCGGCGGTCGTGGTGCGCGGGGCGCGTGCTCGCGGAGTGAGCCTGCGGCCGCACCTCCCAGGCATCGGTGCCGGCATGTCGGCGGGGGCACCGCTCCTGGTCCGTACCCTCTCCCTGCGGCTCGCGATCCTGCTCACGGTGGTGGTCGCCACCGACCTCGGTGACGTGTCGCTGGCCGGCCACCAGGTGGTGAGCTCCCTCTGGGGTCTCGCGGCGTTCGCCCTGGACGCGCTCGCCATCGCGGCTCAGGCCCTCGTCGGGCACGGGCTGGGCGCGGGGGACGTAGGCCACGTGCGGGGCGTCCTCCGCCGGTGCCTGCAGTGGGGCGTGGGGGCAGGAGCAGCGATCGGCCTGGTCCTCGCGGCGGCGGGCTGGTGGATCGTCCCCCTCTTCTCGCCGGACCCGGAGGTGCGCGTCGCCGGCGCCCTCGCGCTGGCTGTCTGCGGCCTGCTCATGCCGATGGCGGGCTGGGTGTTCGTCCTCGACGGCGTCCTCATCGGCGCCGGCGACGGCCGCTACCTCGCCTGGGCGGGCATGGTCACGCTCGCCGTCTACGTCCCGTTCGCGCTCGCCGTCCGGGCATGGGCGCCCGACGGCGGACCCGGCCTCGCGTGGCTGTGGGCGGCGTTCGCCGGTGTGTTCATGGCGGCCCGGGCCGTCACCACGGGACTACGCGCCCGTGGTGAGGCCTGGCTCGTGACGGGGCCTGAGCCCCGGCCCACCCTCAGGACGCGACCATGAGCCGGTAGCCCACCCCGCGCACCGATGCGACCTCGAGGTCCCGTACCGCGGTGAGGCGCTTGCGCAGGCGCTTCACGGCCGACGTCACGTGGTCCGGGTCGCCCAGGTACTCGCTGTTCCACACGGTGGCGGTGAGCTCGGCGAAGGACCACACCCGGTCCACCCGCGACGCGAGGACCGCGAGCAGGTCGAACTCCCGCACCGACAGGTGGATCTGGCGTCCGTACGCCGTGACCTCGCGCGTGGCGGGGTCCAGCGTGAGCGGGCCACGCACGAGGGGCGCCGGACGCTCGACGAGGTCGTGCATCACCGGGGCGCGGCCCGTGCCCGGTGAGAACCGGGGGCGCAGGGTGAGCCGCGGGGTGCCCCGGTGCATCGCCGCGACGCGCCGGACGGTGCCGGGCGCCGGGACGGCCTCCGGCTGGGGCCGAGGTGGAGCGGCCGGGGTGCCGCTCACCGGCACCGCACCACGGACCACGGGGATCGCCTGCGTCGCCGTCGCGGGGACCGCCCCGGACTCCGCCGCGTGCTGCCGCCGGCGGTACCGCGCGCCGGTCGCGCTCCGGGTGCTGACGGTGACGGGTGGTTCGATGCCGGGACCGGTCGGAGCGGGGACGGGGTCGGCCGGGACCACGCTGACCGCACGCGGGCCGGGGGCACCGTCCGCCCGCGGTGCGGGCGGGCCGAGCAGCGCCCGGGCTCCCTCCGTGTCGGCGGTGGCGAGCACGACGCCGTGCCCCCGGAGAAGCCGTGCGATCTCGCTGACCTGGCTGAGTGACAGGCCGACGCAGACGACGTATCCGCCGTCCGCACCCGCCACGGGCTCGTGCGTCATGGACCACCCTCCCTGACGACGCTGACCTTCGGGGTGTTCGAGACCCGTGGATCCGGAGTCCCGCACAGAGTCTTGCCCGAAACCGTACCGTCGAGGTCAATTGTTGGTTACCGGCCTGTGACGAGGTGAAATTGGCGCATTCCTGCCTGGGTGGCGGGTTTGCGCAGACTAGGGGTGAAGTTCTTGACGTAGACCTTGCGGCATGGGGGTTGTGTCCGGTATGGCCGGGCCGTGAAAGTGGCCTTACTCGGTGAAGTGACCGCAAAGAGTCTGCCAGTTGACCGGTAAATGTCCGTAACTTGACCGGCGACCAACCTTGTTGCTCCGGACGACTAACGCGACGGTTGGTGAGGCCCACGACCGTGGGTCGTCGCATGCATGCCCGCCTACCGGAGGGTGTGCTCGCACCTGGAGGCTCCATGCACCATCGCACCATGCTGGCGAGGCGCGGGGCGGTCGCTGTCACAGCGCTCGCGTCGCTCCTCGTGACCTCAGCGCTCGGCGTCGCACCGGCGCTCGCCGCGCCGTCACCGACCTCGGTGTCCACAGCCGACGTGGCAGTCGCCGCGGAGGACAAGTTCACCACAGCCGCCAAGGACCAGCTCGAGGCCGGCAACGCCGACTTCTGGGTCAAGATGGCGGACACCACCGACCTCACGGGAGCGCAGGGGATCGTCAGCTGGGCCGACCGGGGTCAGTACGTCTACGACGCGCTGATCAAGACGGCCGAGGCCTCGCAGGCAGGCACCATCGCCGCCATCCAGGCGGCCGGGGCCGAGTACGAGGCCTTCTGGATCAGCAACCGCATCCTCGTGAAGGGCGGCTCGCTCGAGCTGGCCACCGCGCTCGCCGGGAGCGCCGAGGTCGAGCAGATCCACGAGACACAGACGCTGGAGCTCCCGGAGCCGGTCGAGGCGGCGCCGTCGGGCCCCATCGGCCTGGACGCCCCGGAGTGGGGGATCAACGCCATCCGCGCCCCTGAGGCGTGGGCGATGGGCGTGACGGGCGAGGGCATCGTGGTGTCGAGCGTCGACTCCGGTGTCCAGTACGACCACCCTGCGCTCGTGAACCAGTACCGCGGCAACGACGGCGACGGTACGTTCACGCACGACTACAACTGGTTCGACACCTCCGGTCGCTGCGGCGGCGTCCCCTGCGACTACGCGGGGGCGAGCAGCCACGGCACCCACACGATGGGCACCATGCTGGGGTTCGACGGCGGCTCCAACCAGATCGGCGTCGCTCCCGGCGCCGAGTGGATCGAGTCGAACGGCTGCGACACCTGCTCCGACGCCGACCTGATCCAGGCCGGCCAGTGGATCACCGCGCCGACCGACCTCGCGGGTGCCAACCCTGACCCGGCCAAGCGTCCTCACGTGGTGAACAACTCGTGGGGCATGTCGACGGCGGGCTCCATCGACCCCGAGTGGTACATGGACGTCACGGCGGCCTGGGAGGCGGCCGGCATCTTCGCCGTCTGGTCTGCGGGCAACAAGGGACCCACGTGCGACACGACGTCGTCCCCCGGCGCGAACATCTCGTCCTACTCGGTGGGCGCGCTGCAGTCGAGCGGCACGATCGCGTCCTTCTCCTCGCGTGGCGAGGGCGAGGGCGGCCAGATCAAGCCGCACATCGCGGCACCGGGCGCGTCCGTGCGCTCGTCGATCATCAACGGGCAGTACGGCAACCTGTCGGGCACGTCGATGGCGGCGCCGCACGTGGCGGGAGCAGTCGCCCTCCTGTGGAGCTACGCCCCGGCCCTCGTCGGTGACGTCACCGAGACGCGCCGCCTGCTCGCCGAGTCGGCTGTCGACGCCGACGACACCACCTGCGGTGGTACCGCCGGGAACAACAACGTGTACGGGGAGGGCAAGCTCGACGTGGTCCGCCTCCTCGAGCTCGCGCCGCTCTCGGCCGGCACCTTCTCCGGCACCGTGACCGGTGGCGGCGCCCCCGTCGCCGGCGCGTCGGTCGTCTTCGACGGCGCGACGGACCGGACGGTCACCACCGCCGCTGACGGCACGTTCTCCGTCGGCGTCGAGTCCGGCACCTACTCCGTGACGGCCTCAGCCTTCGGGTTCGTGGCCGAGACGGTCTCGGCGTCGGTCGAGGCCGACGGCACGGCGACGGTCGACTTCGACCTCGCCGCGGCCCCCCGCTTCACCGTCTCCGGCACCGTGTCGGAGGCCCTCACCGGCGGGACCGTGTCGGGCACCACCGTGACGCTCTCGCCCGGTGGCCTGAGCGCCGTGACCGGCGCGAACGGCGGCTTCTCCTTCGCCGACGTGCCCGCCGGCACCTACACCCTCGCGACGCCCGCCAGCGGGTGCGCGGCGCCGTCCAGCACCACGGTCGTCGTGGACGGGAACGAGACCGTCCCGGTCAAGATCTCCTTCAAGTACGACGGCGGCGGCTACTTCTGCGCCGTCGGCACCGGCGGCTACGTGTCCGGTGACACGAAGCTGACCCTGACCGGCGACGACGTGGCCACCTCGGTGCCGCTGCCGTTCGCCTTCCCGTTCTACGGCACGGACTACAGCACCGCGTACGTGTCCTCGAACGGCTTCCTGAACTTCCTGGCGAGCTCGACGTCGCTGAGCAACGTGGCGATCCCTGCCGCGGGGGTCCCGAACGCCGCGCTCTACCCGTTCTGGGACGACCTGCTCATCGACTCGTCGTCGGGCGTCTACACGGCGACCAGCACGATCGACGGGGTCCAGGCGTTCACGCTCGAGTGGCGCAACGTCCGCAAGTACAGCCCGTCGACCGACCGCCTGAACTTCTCGGCCACCCTGTTCGAGGACGGGAAGGTCGTCTACGGCTACGGCGACCTCACCGAGACTGCCACCGCCAAGGGCAGCTCGGCCACCGTGGGCATCGAGAACGCGAACGGCACCATCGCGTCCCAGTTCTCGTACAACACCGCCGGCTTGTCCGACGGCCTGTCGCTCACGTACGACCTCGCCCCCATGGGCACGGTCTCCGGCGTCGTCAAGGACTACAACACCAAGGCCGGGATCTCCGGGGCCACGGTCACCGTGACCGCTGCCGACGGCACCGCCAAGGTGCTCACGGCCGGGGCCGACGGCACGTACAGCGCGGACCTGGTCATCGGCCGGTACACGCTCGTCTTCCAGGCGGACGGCTTCGAGACCGTCACCAAGACGGTCAACGTCACGGACGGCGCGGCCCTCACCTCGAACGCGCAGCTCAAGGCAGGCAAGCTGACCGTCAGCACCACGGCGATCACCTCCAGCCTCGCCATGGGCGGCTCCGTGTCCCGCAACATCCGGATCACCAACACCGGCTCCGCGCCGGCCGAGGTGAACCTGTCGGCGGGTGGCGACGACTTCGGCATGCTGGGCGCGACGGGCACCACCGGCGTGATCCAGGGCGCGGAGAAGGCGGCCACGGCCGTGAAGACCCCCGGCACGGCCGGTGGTTCGGCGTTCACCACGGCTTCCACAGAGAGCAAGGGGCTCGCGGCCGCCGCGACCTCGGTGACACCGCAGCTCTCGGTGGACCCGAACGCCACGACGATCACGCACTCCGCGTCCCAGGAGATCCTCGCGGTCAACTCGGTCGCATGCCCGAGCGGTCCCACCCAGCACCTGCGGACGTTCACGCTGAGCGACTTCGGCATCGACGGGGCGTTCGACGTGTCGAGCGTGTCCTTCGGCGTGGAGATGAACCGTCAGGCGCAGGACGTCGACGTCAACCTCTACACGCTGACGGGTGACTTCGTGTACGCGAACCTCACCCCGATCGGCACCACCACGGTCAACCTGCCCGCGCAGGAGCTGACGATGGTGGAGGTCCCGGTCACGGGTACCGTCGCCGCCGGCGGCACCCTCGTGGTCGAGATCGCCCAGGAGGTGGGTGGCTCGTTCTACATCGGCTCCAACGACGACGGCGAGACCGCGCCGTCGTACATCGCGTCCGAGACGTGCAGCATGGCGGAGCCGGCCCCGGTCGAGGGCGAGGGCTTCCCCGGCGTGCACTACGTCATCAACGTGACGGGTGACGAGGCCGGTGGCGGCTCGGGCGTCGAGTGGCTGGACATCCAGCCTCCGACGTTCACGCTGGCCCCGGGCCAGAGCGTCGTCGCCATCGCCACGATGACCGCCGCCGTCGACCAGCCGGGTACCTACACGGCGAACATCAGCGTCGGCAACACCACCCCGTACACCGTCGCCCCGGTCACCGCCACGATGACCGTCAAGGCGCCGGCCGGGTGGGGCAAGATCACGGGCACCGTCTCCGGTGACGGGACGCCGCTCGACGGCGCCGTCGTCCACCTGGACGGGGTCTCGTACGACGTGACGCTGCTGACGGACGCGGACGGTACGTACTCGTACTGGATGCAGAAGTCGAACGCGCCGCTCCAGGTGACCGTGTCGGCCGAGGGCTTCGTCCCGAAGACCGGACGGGCCCAGATCGTGGCCGGTCAGACGACCGTCTACAACTACAACCTGTCCCCGCTCCCGTAGCGGTCACGCACACCTGACGCACGCGGCCCGGTCACCTCGCGAGGTGACCGGGCCGCCGGTCTGTGGCCGGGTTCAGCGCACGCGTCGGGCCGGCTCAGCGCACCGTGACCCGGAGCTCCTTGCTGCGGGTGGCGCCCAGCTCGTTGGCGAAGACCACCGTGTAGACGTGCTCGCCGCGCGCCCGGCCGGTGAGGGGGACGTCCACGTGCTGGCTGCCCGGTGTCGCGGCGACAAGATCGCCCGTGGCGACCTCCACGCCGTCCTCGAACAGCGTCCAGGACGTGGCGTTGGTGCCCCACCAGAGGTCGGCGCTCACGGTGTACGCGCCGTCCCTGTCGCCGTTGTCGTGGGAGAGCCGGGGCTGTGCGGGCGCGGCCTCCGTCACGGTGACGGTGTGCGGGGCGCAGGGCGTGACGCCCCGCGCGTTCTCGAGCTCGCAGGTGTACACGTACGTGCCGTTCGGCCGGCCCGTCAGCGGGACGGTGACCGACTGTGCGGCGGGCGAGACGTCGACGAGGTCGCGGGTGGCGACGAGCGCGCCGTTCTCGTAGAGCCGGAACGTCGTCGCGTTCTGGCCCCACCAGAGGTTCGCCGTGAGGGCGTAGGCGCCGCCCCGGATGCCGTCGTACGAGCTGTCGTCCGACAGCCTCGCGACCGCCGGGGCGGTCTTCGGTGCCTCCAGCAGCGTCAGGTCCACGCGGCTGGTACTGCGCTGCCCGGCGTTGTCGGTCGCGACGGCCACCACCCGGTACGTGCCTGCGGGCAGAGCCAGACCGTCGAGGGTGGCGGCCCAGGCGCCGTCGACCACCGGGGCCCGCACCGTCTGGACTGCGGTGCCCCACGTCCCGTCCGCCAGCCGCGGGCGGAGCCGCACGGCCACCTCGGGGCGGTGGAGGCCGTAGTCGTCGGACACCGTGCCCGACACCGTGAACCTGCCCACCACCTGCGCCGAGAGCGCCGGGGCCGCGATCCGCAGCACGGGCGGCGCGTTCACCGCCGCCGGCATCGCCAGCGGGAACGTGGAGGTGAAGTCCTCGCCCTCACGCGTCTTGGTCGCGATCACCTGGGCCGAGCCGGACGGTACCGAGGTGAGGCCGGTGGGCACGTCGAACGCCACGGTGGCGCCCACGGCGACGTCGGCCTCCGCGCTGGTGCCGTAGTCGGTCACCAGCCGGGCGCGTACGGGATGCGGGCCCGGGTTGGTGTAGCCGGCGCCGAGGTGGACCAGCCAGTCCGTGGGCGACACCAGGCTCGTCGCGGTCGCCGTGCCGCCGGGTGGCAGCGTCGCCACGAAGCTGTCGTACGCCACGGTGGTGGCCCGGGGCGTGCCGGACAGGACCGGGGTGGCGAGGACGGTCAGTGTTCCCGTGGTGACGCTCGGGCGGCCGGTCAGGATGCGCAGCTCCTGCGCCTCGCCGGCCTGCAGCGTCACAGGCTCCTTGGACGGTCCGTACGGGGTGTCGAGCTCGACGACGACCGGCTGCCCGGTCAGGTTGTACGCCTTGACGACGAGGACGGCGTCCTCCAGCTCGTCACGCTCCCAGCCGGTCGCCACCTCGACGACGGGCGCGGGCTCGAGCCCGGAGGTCCCGTCGACCGGCGACGACGGCGCGGCCTCCTCGGGGGCGGAGGTGGCCGTCGCCGGCTCGGCCCCCAGGACAGAGGTCGTGATCAGCAGCGTCAGTGACACCGCGGCGAGGGACGTGGACGATCGTGGCTTCGTACGCTGCATCGCCACACCCTAGAACTGTCCTGTTGCGTCCAGATCACGGCGGATGCCCAGTTCGGGGCCGAACGGACGGTGTTGTCCGGTGTGCCCTACGTTGCTCTCATGAACTTCGTCATCGACCACGTCGTAGAGATCGACGCTCCCGCCGGCCTGGTGTGGCAGGTCGTCACGGACCTGCCCCGCTACGGGGAGTGGAACCCCTTCGTCACCGAGTGCACGAGCACCCTCGTCCCGGGCGAGCCCATCGTGATGGTCGTCCAGCTCGGTGAGCCGCGACGGCAGGTCGAGGTGGTCCGGACTCACACACCGGGCAGTGAGCTGAGCTACGGCATGAAGCCCGCGCCCCTCGGTGCCCTGCACAGCACGCGGTCCCACACGATCACAACGAATGGCGACGGGGCCACCCGCTACACGTCGCACTTCGAGCTGGGCGGCTGGGCGCGGGGTCTGGTGGTGTCGCGCCTGGGCGAGCAGCTGAGGACGGGGTTCGCCGGCATGTCTGCCGGGATCAAGGAGCGCGCGGAGGCGCTGCACCGGTCCTGAGGGCCGGGGCGCGACGAAGGCCCGGACCTTTGCAGGGCCGGGCCTTCGCTCGTGGTGCTACCCGACCGCGCGGGCGCTGCTCAGCTGACCGAGGTCAGAGAGCGACGACCTTCACCGCGATCTTCGCCGACACCTCGGGGTGCAGGCGGATGGACACCTTGTAGTCGCCGGTCGTCTTGATGGACTGACCGATCTCGATCTTGCGCTTGTCGACGGACGGGCCGCCGGCCTCGGCGACAGCGCCGGCGATGTCACCGGTCGTCACCTGGCCGAACAGACGGCCGGACTCGCCGGCCTTCGCCTTCACGACCACCGGCTTCGCGGCGAGCGCGTCGGCAGTGGCCTTGGCCTCGTCCAGCGTGGCGATCTCGCGGGCCTTGCGGGCCTTGCGGATCGCGGTCTGCTGGGACTCGGCGCCCTTGGACCACGGGGTGGCCAGGCTGCGCGGAATGAGGTAGTTACGGGCGTACCCGTCCTTGACCTCGACCACGTCGCCGGGCTCACCGAGACCGGTGACCTCGTGGGTCAGGATCAGCTTTGCCATGATTCTCGATCCCTTCCTGGTCAGCGAGCCGACGACGAGTACGGCAGCAGGGCCATCTCACGGGCGTTCTTCACGGCCTTCGCGATCTGACGCTGCTCCTGGACGGAGACGCCGGTGACGCGACGGGCGCGGATCTTGCCGCGGTCGGAGATGAACTTGCGCAGCAGTGCGGTGTCCTTGTAGTCGATCGAGGCGATCTTCGCGGACTTGAGCGGGTTGGTCTTCTTCTTGGGCTTGCGCACCACAGGCTTTGCCATGGTGTTGCTCCTTCTTCAGGGCGGTCCGCTCGCCGGGGCGCGGGGCGCCGTCGGGCTGCGGACTCAAATGTTGATCTGGGGTTAGGTGCCGGTCAGAACGGCGGTTCGTCCGAGAACGACCCGCCTGACGACGCGGGGCCAGCCGTGGCCCACGGGTCGTCGTTGCTCTGCCCGCCACCGGACGAGCTGAATCCTCCACCGAAGCCGCCGCCGGCGTTCCCGCCGGCGTTGCCGCCGCCCGAGAAGTTGCCGCCACCGCCGCCTCCGCCGAAGCCGCCGCCACCCTGACGCTGGGTCCGGGTGACCTTGGCCGACGCATAGCGCAGGGACGGACCGATCTCGTCCACCTGCAGCTCGACGACAGTGCGCTTCTCGCCCTCGCGGGTCTCGTAGGAGCGCTGCACCAGACGGCCCTGCACGATGACGCGCGTGCCCTTGGTCAGCGACTCCGCGACGTTCTCGGCAGCCTCGCGCCAGAGCGAGCAGCGCATGAACAGGGTCTCCCCGTCCTTCCACTCGTTGCTCTGGCGGTCGAAGGTGCGCGGCGTCGACGCCACCGTGAAGTTGGCCACCGCCGCACCCGCAGGGGTGAAGCGCAGCTCCGGGTCTCCGGTCAGGTTCCCGACCACCGTGATGACGGTCTCACCAGCCATGCCAATTCCTCGATTCTCGTCGTCGACGCTTGCTGTGTCCGTGGTTGTGAGGGAATCCCACCACGAGCCACCGACACGCGCGCCTCAGGGGCGCGGATTCAGCTCACGCGGCTCAGCGGACGCCGGTGCGCAGGATCTTGGTCCGCAGGACGACCTCGTTGAGGCCGAGCTGACGGTCCAGCTCCTTCGCGGTGTCCGCGGTGGCGGTGAAGTCGACCACGGCGTAGATGCCCTCGGACTTCTTCGCGATGTCGAACGCCAGGCGGCGACGACCCCAGATGTCCACCTTGTCGACGGTGCCACCCTCGGTCGTGATGACCGACAGGTACTTGTCGAGCGACGGGGCAACGGTGCGCTCCTCGACCTCCGGGTCAAGGATCACCATCAGTTCGTACTGACGCATGTTGACAACCCACCTCCTCTGGTCTCAGCGGCCACGGTCGTTCCGTGGCAGGAGGGTTACGTGCGTGCGTCGCTGTGCCCAGAAAGGCCCCCACCCCCACCCCTAAAACCGCGGATCAAACGGCTAACCCACCAACTC
>NZ_JBXTSN010000008.1:27008-167411 GCF_057158775.1 Antribacter sp. NEAU-D49
GGGGCGGGGCCCGGGGGGGGCGGGTGGCGGGTGGGTGAGGGGGGGGGGTCGCTGTGCCCAGAAAGGCACAGCGACGCACCAGTCTACCGGAGGATCTACGGTCTACCGCTCCACGTCCCCGCGGATGAAGGCCTCCAGCTGGGCGCGGCCGGCGGTGTCCTCCATCTGCACGGGCGGCGACTTCATGAAGTATGTCGACGCGGACAGGATGGGGCCGCCCGCGCCGCGGTCCTTCGCGATCTTCGCGGCACGCACGGCGTCGATGATGATGCCGGCCGAGTTGGGCGAGTCCCACACCTCGAGCTTGTACTCCAGGTTCAGCGGCACCTCGCCGAACGCGCGGCCCTCGAGGCGCACGTAGGCCCACTTGCGGTCGTCCAGCCAGGCGACGTAGTCGGACGGCCCGATGTGCACGTTGCGCGCGCCCAGGTCGTGCTCGAGGTTCGACGTGACAGCCTGCGTCTTGGAGATCTTCTTCGACTCGAGGCGGTCCCGCTCCAGCATGTTCTTGAAGTCCATGTTGCCGCCGACGTTGAGCTGGTAGGTGCGGTCCAGCACCACGCCGCGGTCCTCGAAGAGCTTGGCCAGCACGCGGTGCGTGATCGTGGCGCCCACCTGGGACTTGATGTCGTCGCCGACGATCGGCACGCCGGCGTCCTCGAACTTCTTGGCCCACTCGGGGTCTGACGCGATGAAGACCGGCAGGGCGTTGACGAACGCCACGCCGGCGTCGATGGCGCACTGCGCGTAGAACTTCGCGGCGACCTCGGAACCCACGGGCAGGTAGCAGACGAGCACGTCCGCACGAGCCTCGCGGAGGGCGGCGACGATGTCGACCGGCTCCGCGTCGGACTCCTCGATGGTCTCGCGGTAGTACTTGCCCAGGCCGTCGTGGGTGACGCCGCGCTGGACGGTCACGCCGAGCGGCGGCACGTCCGCGATCTTGATGGTGTTGTTCTCGGACGCGTTGATCGCGTCGGAGAGGTCGAAGCCGACCTTCTTCGCGTCGACGTCGAACGCCGCGACGAACTCCAGGCTCGACACGTGGTAGTCGCCGAACTGCACGTGCATGAGGCCCGGGACGGTACCGGCGGGGTCGGCGTCACGGTAGTAGTGCACGCCCTGCACCAGGGACGACGCGCAGTTGCCTACGCCGACGATGGCGACGCGGATGGAGGTCATCCTCGCTCCTTCTCGTTCGTGCCGGGGTGAGGAGCACCCTCGGCGGGGTGTGTTTCGTGGTCCCCGCCGGCCGTGCGTGACGGCCCGGACGTGGGTGTGGTGCTGCTGGCCCGTGCGCGGGCGCGTGCTCCGACGCGTCCCCGCTCGGTGGTGATGAGGCTGTCGAGCCAGCGCACCTCGCGCTCGACCTTCTCGAGTCCGTAGCGCTGCAGCTCGAGCGTGTACTCGTCGAGACGCGCACGCGTGCGCGTCGCGGACTCCTTGACCGCTTCCAGCCGCTCCGTGAGCCGGGTGCGCCGGCCCTCCAGGATGCGGAGGCGGGTCTCGGCGTCGGTCTGCGCGAAGAGCGCGAACCGGACGTCGAAGTTCTCGTCCTCCCAGGCCGCGGGGCCGGAGGTGGCCAGGACGGTCTGGAGGTGCTCCTTGCCCTCGGCGGTCAGCTCGTACACGATCCGGCCGCGCCGGCCGGCCAGGGGCGGGGGTGGCGGCGTCGTCCTGCCCGACGCCGGGCTCTCGCCCTCCGTCGTGACGATGAGGCGGCGCGTCACCAGGCTCTTGAGGGCCGGGTAGAGGCTGCCGTAGGAGAACGCGCGGAACGAGCCGAGGAGGAGGTTGAGCCGCTTGCGCAGCTCGTAGCCGTGGAGCGGCGCCTCGCTGAGCAGCCCGAGGATGGCGGTCTCGAGCACGTCCGACCTGCTGCGCACGACGACTCCTTCCCCTCGGTGCCCGGGGCCATCGCGCGAACTCTGCGGGAATGACCTATCGAGTCGATACATCGTGAGGATAGGACGGGCATGAACAGGACGCAACGCGGAGTGAACGCGGGATGAACGAGAGGAGCCCGGTTCACGAAGGTGAACCGGGCTCCTGGGTACTGCGGGCGGCCTGCTACGGGAGGATTCCGCCGCCGCCGTTGCCGCCGCCGTTCCCGCCACCCGGCAGGGAGACGGTCGGGCTCGGAGACGGTTGCGGCTCCTCGCCTGGTCCGGCACCGACCACCAGCGTCACGATGCTGTTCCGGTCCACCTCGGTGTCGGCGCCCGGTTGCATGGACATGACCTTGCCCTTGTCCGCCTCGGAGCTCGGCACGGTCGAGAAGGCCGGCGTCAGCTGGTACTCGCGGCTCGTGAGCCTGTTGGTGGCGTCCCGCTGGGTCATCCCCACCACGTTCGGGACCCGGACCTTGTTCTGGGTGGCCGGGCCGCTGGAGACCGTCACCGGGATGTTCGCACCCGGGCCCACCATCTGGCCGGCGTTGTCGACCTGGATCACGGTGCCCTTGGGCTCGTTCGACTCCTGGAGTCGCTCCTGCGCGCGCAGGCCCAGCTGCTGGAGGCGCTCACGGACCTCCTCGATCGGCTTGCCCACGAGGTCGCCCGGGACTTGGACCCCTTCCTGCGTCGGGGTCGGCGAGGGCGTCGGGCTCGGGGAGGCGGAGGGCTTGGGGAGCTTGTACTCCGGGAACTCCTTGATCTCCTGGCCCTCCATGGCGATCTTCATGTAGGCGGTCCACGCCTCCACCGGCCACGTACCACCGGTGATCGCCTTGCCGGCCCACTTGCCGAACGGGGTGATGTCCTCGTTCTTCTCCTCGGGGTTGTCCGGGTTGTACTGGGACAGACCCACGACCGTCACGAGCTGGGGCGTGTAGCCGGCGAACCAGGCCGACTTGTTCTCGCTCGCGGTACCGGTCTTGCCGGCCGCGGGCCGGCCGAGGTCGCGCGCCGGCTTGCCCGAGCCCTTCTCCACGACCTGGGTCATGGCGTAGGTCGTGGCGTTGGCGATCTCGGGGTTCACCACAGGGTTGTTCTCCACCGTGACGTCGTACACGGGAGTGTCGCGGAGGTCGGTCACCTTCTGGATGATGTACGGGTCGCGCTCCACGCCGCTCGCGGCGATCGTCGCGTAGGCGTGGGTGAGGTCGATGTTGCGTACCGCCGCCGAGCCCAGCACGTTGGAGAGGACCGGCTGGATCGTCTCCGCGCACGTGCCGGCGATGCACGTCTCCTCCGGGATGCCGAGACGGTAGCCCACCTCGGCGGTCTTCTCTGCCCCGATCTCGACGTTGAGCGCCACGTAGGCGGTGTTGATCGAGTCCTGCGTCGCCTTGATGAGGTCGACCTGCCCGTAGTCCGCGTCCGCGAAGTTCGTGACCGCCCGGTCGGGGTCTCCCGGTCCGTTGTTGTAGCCCTTGATCACGATGTCGTCGTTGCCGTCGTACTGCTTGCGGATCGAGATGCCCTCCTCGAGACCGCCGATGAGGGTGAACGGCTTGAACGTGGAGCCACCCTGCGCGAGCGTGACCGTCGCGGCGTTGGTGGGATGAGACAGGTAGTCCGGGCCGCCGTAGATCGACCTGATCGCCCCTGTGGCCGGGTCGATCGACGTCAGGGACGCGCGGGTGAGGGGGTTCGCGTCGGCAGGCAGGGCCATCGTCGCCATCGCCGCGTCCATGAGGCGCTTGTCGATCGTGGTGTAGACCTTGTACCCGTTGGTCATCAGCTTGTCCTGCGAGACCTGTGCCCTGGACGCGAGCTCCGCCTCGACCATGTCCAGCAGGTAACCGGTGTAGCCGGACTTGCTGTTGGCATTCTGGAGGGGCTGCGGCTCGGGGAAGACCGCCGCGGCCTTCTCCTCCGGCGTGATGACGCCCTGCTCGGCCATGAACCGGATCGAGCGTTCCCAGCGTTCGATCCCCCAGGCGCGGCTGAACTCGGGGTCGTTCTTGCCGTCCCACTGGTTGGGGGACGGGATGATGCCGATGAGGAAAGCGACCTGGTTGTAGTTGAGGGCAGCCGCGTCGATCCCGAAGTACGCCTGCGAGGCAGCCTGGATGCCGTACGCCTTGCGGCCGAAGTAGATCGAGTTGATGTACCGCTCGATGATCTCTTCCTTGTCCTGCGCCTGTGTCACCTTGTAGGCCAGGATCACCTCGCGGACCTTGTCCTTGTAGGTGGGACCGCTGCCGTAGTACGCCTCGACGTACTGCTGCGTGAGCGTCGACCCGCCCTGCTGCGCTCCGCCCGTGACGTTGTTGAGGAAGGCGCGCACGATACCCATCGGGTCCACGCCGCTGTTCGTCCAGAACGTCTGGTCCTCGGACGCGACGAGCGTGCTGGTGATGAGGTCCCAGTTCGGAAGCTGTTCCTTGGTGAGGATGATGCGGTCGAGCGCCGCGAACTCGCCCATCACGGAGTTGTCCGCGTAATAGACGGTCGTGGTCTGGTTACCCACGTCCTCACCCTGCTCGGGGATCACCGTGCTCGTGTAGCCCATGAACAGCACGCCGGTGGCCAGCGACACCCCCGTGAGGATGGTGCCCACGACGATTCGCCAGGAGGGTACCCACGCGCGCCATCCCCGCCGGTAGGGGCGGGGGTAATTCCAGAACCTCTGACGCCGGCGCGGGACCTGCGGAGGAATGCTCCAGTTCGCCACGTCCTGCTTCTCCTCTTCGTCGGTCTCTTCGGGTCCGCAGCCGAGGCGACGGCTCGAAGAGCGCGCTCAAGGTACAGCGGACCATCCGAAACAATAGGGGGTCCGTCTGTGGGAGAGGCATCCTGGCGGCGAAGAAGAGGGCCGTCTGCGCGGTTCCTGCCAGGTCCGCTCAGGCCCCTGCCCCCTGCTTCACACAATCCACACAGCCCGGCGGGCCGCGTCAGTGGTTCCGGAGCGCGTCGACGAGGTCGTCCTTCTTCATGCGCGAACGGCCCTCCACGCCCACCTCGGCGGCCTTCTTGCGGAGGTCGGCCACGCTCCAGTCCTCGTAGGCCGGCGACTTGCCGCCCTTCTTCCCGACGCTGCTGCGGCCTCGTGCTGCGGCCGCGTTCGCGATCCGTGCGGACTTCTCCTTGCTGTTTCCCTCCTCGCGGAGCTCTTCGTAGAGCTCGGGGTCCTTCACGCTCGGTCCCGGTGAACGTCGCGGCATCGTGGTCTCCTTCCGTGAGGGCAGGTGCTTCCACGGTCGCTCCCGGCCCGCGTGGTCGCAACTACCGGGTGAACTCCGGCGCATTACTGAAATGTGATCAATAAGAGGCCCTGGAGCCGTTCCCTTCCCGGGGCGTGGTGAGTACGTTCGGTCCTCAGAGATTCCCGGTACCCCGGGTATCAGGAGTCCCGCCAGAGTCGGCGGGCTCCGGCGCCTCCTCGCGCCGGACGTACCTGCACCGCGGCGATGGCGCCGCGACGAGAGGACGGAAAGATGGCGTACCACGCCAACGCAGCCACATACCGCCCGAGACCCGCGGCGACCGCCCTGAGCATCGCCGGGCTCGCGCTCCTGACCCTCGCCATGGTCGTGCTCGTGGGCTTTCTCCTGATCTACAACGGGCAGCTCGCCTCCGGGGCCGCCCGGCTCGACTCCGGGGCGGGCGACCTCGACGCGGGGGCGGCCAAGGTCGCCGACGGCGCCGACGAGGTGTCCGACGGCGCCGGCCGGCTCGCCGACGGCGCCGGCACGCTGGCCGAGGGAGCCGGTGACCTCACCGCAGGGACGGCGAAGCTCAGCACAGGAGCCTGGGAGCTCGACGGGGGCGCCCAGACGGCGCTCGCCGGCTCCCAGCAGCTCGCGGACGGCACCGCACAGCTCCGGGCAGGCGCCCTCAAGATCGCCGACGGCACCGCCGAGACAGCCGCCGACGTCCGCGACCTCGCCGACGGGTCGACCCGCCTCGCTGACGGGACGGAGACGCTCGTCGCCGGAGCAGGCCAGCTCTACGGCGGCGCGGTAGAGCTCCAGGGCGGGGTGGACCGCCTCGCGGCCAAGGGGCCGGAGCTCGCCGCGGGAGCGGACGCCCTCGCCGCAGGAGCGGTGCAGCTCGCCGGCGGGCTCGACCGCCTGGCGGCCGGGACGGCTGCCGTCGCCGAGGGGGCCGCGAACGCCGACGCGAAGGCCGGCGAGCTCGCGGCCGGTGCGCACGGCGTCGCCGAAGGCGCGGACAAGATCGTGGCCGGGGTGGATGTGGTTGATGAGGGCCTCGCGCTCGTCGCTGCGGGCGCGAACCAGGTCGCCCCGGGAACGGCCGGCGTGGCCGACGGCAACGCTGCACTGGCCGCGAACCTCTCGGAGCTCGCCGCGGCCACGCCGGACGGCGAGCTGAAGGTCCAGCTCCAGACGCTCGCGGACCAGGCCGCGAACCTCGCGCAGGCCGCCGCAGTGACGGCGGCCGGGGCGACGCGCGTTCAGGCAGGAGCGAACGGCCTGCTCGCCGGGATCCGTGACGAGAAGCAGGGCCTCGTCGTCGGTGCGGCCACGCTGCGTACGAGTGCGCACGGCCTCGCGGCCGGGGCCGACACGTTTGCCGTCGGCCTGGACAAGCTCGTCGTCGGCTCGGCCGAGGCTCGGGCAGGGGCCGCTGAGGCGCGCGCCGGGGCGGTTCGCCTCAAGAACGGCTCGGCCCAGCTCGACGCGGGGGCCGCCGAGCTGGCGGCCGGCGCGCCGCGGCTGCAGGCCGGTGCCCAGCAGGTCGCCGGTGGTCTGGTCACCCTGCAGGGCGGACTAGGCCAGGTAGACGCCGGGGCCGTCGAGATCCGCGACCGGGTCGTCCCCAAGGTGGGCAGGTCGCAGCAGCTGGCCGACGGAGCGGACACCCTCGCCGTGAAGCTCGGCGAGGCCGAGGCGGGCGCTCTCCAGCTCAGCACCGGGCTGAGCACGCTCGCCGAGGGGACCGGCACCCTGGCGGAGGGTGTCGTGACGCTCGACGCCGGCGCGCAGAAGCTGTCGGCCGGAGCGGGCGACCTGGCCGACGGCGCCGGCGACCTCGCCGACGGGAGCGGCGACCTCGCCGAGGGCGCGGTCACGCTGGCTGCGGGGACGGGCACGCTCGTCGACGGGACGGGCACCCTGAGGGCCTCGGCCGGGACCGGCGCGGCGGGGGTCGTGCCGCCGGCGGGCGGCGCGCTCGCCGTCATCGGCCTGCTGGCGGCCGGTCTGGGCCTCGCGCTCCGCCGCCGGGCCTGAGCTTCCCAGCACCACCCGCACCCGCCGAGACAGTGCCTTCGTCGGACGAAGGCACTGTCTCGGCGTGACGTCCGTGCTCGGCCGGCGGCGCCCTCACATCCCCGCGAGGAGGTCCTCCATGCGGGCGATCTCCGCCGCCTGCCCCGCCGCGGTCTCGTCCGCCATCTCCCCGGCGTAGAGGTCGGCCCCTTCGGCGATCACCGTGTGCGCCATCTCGACGGCCCCGCGGTGGTGGCGGATCATCAGCTCGAGGAACGCCCGGTCGAACGCGGCGCCGGTCGCCGCGGCCAGGTCGTCCAGCTCCTCCGGGGACACCGCGCCGGGCATCTCCGCGTGGCCGTGCCCGTCCGACGGCGTCCGCGGCCCGGTCCCGTCGGCCACCTCCGCGGAGACGGGGACGGGCAGGCCGCGGGCCTCGAGCCAGGCGGCAAGAGCGTGGATCTCGCCCGCCTGGGCGCCCTCGATGCGCTCGGCGAACGTCCGCACCTGCTCCGACGCCGCCCGGTCGGGCGCCAGCGCCGCCATCTCCAGGGCCTGCGCGTGGTGGTCGATCATGACCGTCACGAAGTCGACGTCCGCGTCGTTCCACTCGCTGTACGGGTCGTCCACACCGTCGAAGTCCTCGGGCGCCACGGTCCTGGCGGCCTCGCCGGGTCTCCCCGGCTGCACGACGACGGAGCTCGGCTCCGAGGTCACGTCACCCTGGGCGGTGCACGCCCCGGTCAGGGCGACGGTGCCCAGCAGAGTGAGGGACAGGGCCGGGACGAGCCGCCGGCGTCGGGCCACAGGGGAGCGCACGAATCCATCCTTCCGGATTGAATGTCACTACTGTGTTAAATATCGCCTAAAGCTCTTTTCCTCAGGCAACTCGCAGACGAGACTCGCCGGACACTACCAAGGAGGTGTGACGCCTGTGCGTCGTTCAACCATGAGATCCGGAGTCGCCGGGGGGACGCTGACCGCTGCCCTGCTCGTCGGGTCCTTCGCCGTCGCCGCCCCGGGCTTCGCCGAGCCCGGCGACAGCTCGGACGGCTCAGCCGCCGAGGCCATCGCAGCCCTCGACGACTCGGCGGTCCTGCCGCTCCTCGACCAGCCGGGCGACGTCGCCTCGGCGAACATCGAGCTGCTCGCCACCATTCCGAAGAACGGGGCGTTCGCCCCCGAGGGGCAGTACAGCTCCGACCTCGCCTTCTCCGGCGACTACGCCTACGCCGGCAACTACGGCGGGTTCACCGTCTACGACATCAGCGACCCCACCGCGCCGGTCCAGGCGGTCCAGGTCGTGTGCCCGGGCTCGCAGAACGACATCTCGGTCTACAAGGACCTGCTGGTCCTGTCCACGGACTCCTCCCGGTCCGACGACTCGTGCGCAAGCACCTCGCAGAGCGCCGCGATCAAGGACTCGTGGGAGGGCCTGAAGATCTTCGACATCTCCGACCCGCTCAACCCGGTCTACGTGTCGGCCGTCGAGACCGCGTGCGGCTCGCACACCCACACGCTGGCCCCGACCCGCAACGGCCAGACGCTTTACGCGTACGTGTCCTCGTACAGCCCGAGCGCCGCCGCGCCCGACTGCCAGCCGCCGCACGACCTCATCTCGATCGTGAAGATCCCGGTGAAGGACCCCGCCTCGGCGTCGGTCGTCGCCACCCCGGTGCTCTTCCCGGACGGCGGCCACCCGGGCGGCCCCAACGAGCAGGGTTTCAACACGTCCGCGACGAGCGGCTGCCACGACATCACCGCGTACCCGGAGAAGGACATCGCCGCCGGCGCGTGCATGGGCGACGGCATCATCATGGACATCTCCGACCGGGAGAACCCCGTGGTGATCGACTCCGTCCGCGACACCACGAACTTCGCGTTCTGGCACTCGGCGACGTTCAACAACGACGCCACCAAGGTGGTCTTCACCGACGAGCTGGGCGGAGGCGGCGGTGCCACCTGCAACCCGACCGTCGGGTCCACGCGCGGGGCCAACGGCATCTACGACCTCACCGGCGGCCAGCTCGAGTTCAAGAGCTACTACAAGATCCCGCGCACCAACACGAACACCGAGAACTGCGTGGCCCACAACGGCTCGCTGATCCCGGTCAAGGGTCGCGACATCATGGTGCAGGCCTGGTACCAGGGCGGCATCTCGGTGTACGACTTCACCGACTCGGAGAACCCGGTCGAGCTGGCGTGGTTCGACCGCGGCCCGCTGTCCACCGAGCGGCTGATCCTCGGCGGCAGCTGGTCGGCGTACTACTACAACGGCTACGTGTTCTCGAACGACATCCAGAAGGGCTTCGACGTCCTCGAGATCTCCGACGAGATCGTGCCGAAGCAGAAGCCGAACATGTGGAACCGCGAGTTCAACCCGCAGCTGCAGGAGAAGTTCCACTCCTGACCTGCGGACCGACGAGCCGAGGGACGGCGCCGGGCACGGGGTTTCCCGTACTTCTTGCCCGGTGTCTTCCCTCGGCTTGACCGTTGTGCGACGCTTCCGCACGTGACCACTCACCCGGACCTGGACGTCGAGGCGCCCGAGCCGCAGCCGGAGCCGCAGCCCGAGCCGCCGCCCGCACCGCTCTGGCGGCGCCGGCTCAAGGCCGTCCTGATCGTCCTCGCCCTCGGCGTGGCGCTGAACGCCGGGCTCTACCTCTGGCTCGGCGTGAGCGTCCCGGCTCGCCAGGAGGCAGCGGGCTACTCGGAGTCGGACGCCATCTACGCAGACGTCATGCTGGTGCACCATGCGCAGGCCATCGAGCTCGCCTCCCTGGCCCCCGGCCGCACCGAGGACGGCGAGATCCTGGCGACGGCCGACGAGATCACCGAGGTGTCGTCGGCCCGGATCGAGGAGCTGGGCGCCTGGATGCGGGAGCGCGGCATCCCGGTGCCCGACGCCGCGTCGTCGGCCCTCGCGCTCGCCGCCGAAGAGGCGCCCGAGGATGGCTCCGGACCCCGCGCGGCCGGCGAGGGCGGGCACGAGCACGGGGCGAACGCCCCGCCGCACGGCATGCTGACGCCCGAGCAGGTCGAGGTCATCGCCGGGCTGGAGGGCACGCTGTTCGAGCTGCACCTGCTCGATGGGCTGATCCGGCACCACGACGGGGCGGTGACCCTGGCGGGGGACGAGATCTACGCGGGCGAGGACGACGAGCTGGTCGCGCTGGCCGAGGCCGAGAAGACCGAGACCGAGGCGCAGCTGGAGACGCTGCGTGAGCTGCTCGGGCCCAAGATGTTCGCCAAGACGAACCCGTAGCCGCTACCTCGGCGCGGTGACGAAGATGTCGAAGAGGTGCGGGTGGTGCCCGTGCACCAGCACCATGAACACGACGACGTCGAACAGCAGGTGAACCGTCACGACGTACGCCAGGTCCTTGAACTTCGCGAAGATCCAGCCCTGGACCAGCGCGAAGGGGATCGTGAGGAGCGGTCCCCACTCGCGGTAGCCGAGCTCCCACAAGAACGACACGAAGATCGCCGCCTGGAGGAAGTTCGCCGTCCACAGACCGAAGTGCTTGCGGAAGAGCGCGAAGGCGACGCAGACGAAGAACAGCTCGTCCCAGATCCCGACGGCGTTGACGCCGACCAGCAGCCGCCAGATGTCCTGCGAGCCGTCGAGGTCCGGCCAGTTCAGGTAGGCGCCCGAGCCGAGGAAGTAGAACGGCAGGATCAGGTAGCCCACCGCCACCACGATCAGCAGGTAGGTCCACTGCCCGCGGCCCCACCGACGACCCGTGATCAGCGGGAACTGGATCGTGTCCTGGTGGAACACGTACCGGGACAGGGCCCAGGGGACCACCACGGACGCGATGAGCACCACGGCGAACCGGCGGATGCCCTCGTCGGAGAGGTCCGCCTCCAGGGAGATCGTGGAGATGATCCCCAGACCCACGCCGATCAGCGCCAGGTCCCGCCCGAGCGCTCGGTCCACCACCAGGCCCAGCAGGATCCCGGCCACCAGCGGCACGTAGGCGACCGGGCGCACGTGCACCGCGAAGAGGAGCACCGCCGACGCCGAGACGAGCACGGCGGCGGTCAGGCGCAGGGCGGGCACTGCCGGATGGCGGAGCGTCGTCGCGTCGGTCACGGGAGCACCCTCCCACATGGTGGCGAGCATGTGTGATGACGGATTTCCGCCACCCCGGAGGGGGTCGTCGTGCTATCGCTCGTTACACGGCGGTGCCACGGTGTGCGACACCACACTGCCGTGGAGCGCGGCAGGACAGACACCTGTGAGGTTCAACGTGCAACCACCCGTCCGCAAGGCCGCGTCGGCGGCCTGCGCCGCCGTCGTGACGGTCGGCGCCCTCCTTCTCCCCGGACTGCCGGCGACGGCCGACGTCGAGGCGACCACGGCGTCGTCGGGCACCGACAAGCTCGGGGCGCACGACCGGGCCGTCATCGCCCAGGCCCAGCGCGAGTACCAGCGCCAGGCGCGCACCCGCTCGCTCGAGACCCTTCCCGACACGGACATCGTGATGCCGGCCGCGCACACCGTCGTGATCGCGACCGACCCGGGCCGCACCGCGGAGGCAGCGGCCCAGATCGAGGCGCTCGGCGCGTTCGTCACGAGGACCGACGACGCCCTGGGCTACGTCAAGGCGAGCGTGCCGTTCACGGCGGTCGAGGACGTGCTCGCCCTCGACGCCGTCCTGGCCGTCGACGCGGAGGAGATCCTCGCGCTCGAGGACGTCTCCGTGTCGCCGGAGAGCATCGCGGCGGCCGCCGCCGCGGCGGCCCCCGTGCCGGCTCCGGCTCCGGGCGCGACGACGCCGGACGCGAACCCGTACCTGCCGACGCAGGACACGGGGTCCACCCGGTTCAAGGCCGAGCACCCGGCGTACGACGGCCGCGGCACCACGATCGGCATCCTCGACTCCGGCGTGGACCCGACACACCCGGCGCTGGCGACGACGTCGACCGGGGAGCCCAAGCTCGTCGGCTCGAGCGTGGCCGTGGACCCGACCGACTTCCTGTCGCTCATCCTGGACGGCACGTGGCAGCTCACCACGAACAACGTCCCGACGGGGCGCGAGACCCACTCGTACAGCTTCACCTACCAGGGGCAGCGGCACACCGAGGTCTACACGCTGCCGGACGACTCCGGGTCGGGCTTCAAGTTCGGTCGCAAGCTGCAGACCCTGCCGGACGGCTCCGAGACCCCTCTCGCGACCCTGATCGACCCGGTCACCGAGACGGTCTGGGTCGACACGGACCACGACCTCGACTTCACCGACGCGCCGGGAATGCAGGAGTTCGACGTCTCGGGCGACGTCGGCCACCGGACCGAGGACGACCCGGCGACCGCGGTGTCCGAGGCGATCCCGTACACCGTCCAGGTCGACACCGTGCGTCTCGCGGGCGTCATCAACTACACGCTCGCGAACCTGAACTACCCGACATCGTCGCCCCCGGCGGCGCGATCGCGTCGTACCCGGCGTACCTCCCGACGTCCGCGATCGGCTACTCGCTGCCCGCCGGGTACTCGCTGCTGAACGGCACGTCGATGGCGGCACCGCAGGCAGCGGGCGCCGCGGCGCTCCTCGTGGGCGCGGCCCGCGCGAACGGCACCGAGCTCTCGGCCGCCGAGCTGCGCACCGCGATCTACTCGTCCGCCGCCCCGATCAAGGGCGTGGACGCCGTGGCCCAGGGCCGCGGCCTGTTCGACGTGCCCATGGCGTGGGAGTACATCTCCTCGAAGGGCCTCGGCACCTCGGGGATCATCATCGAGACCGACGTGTGCACGCCGCTCGCGGGGCAGCTCCTCGTGCCGTTCCGCGGCCCGGGCGTGTTCTCCTCGTGCGCGCCGTCGGCCGGTGGCCTCGCCCCGGGCGAGTCCCGCACCTACGAGCTGACCGTGACCCGCACGGGCGGCGACGAGGGCAGGACGCCGGTCCAGGTCCGACTCGCGGGCGACGACGTGTTCTCCGCGCCGCGCCTGGTGTTCCTCGCCAAGGGAGTGCCGACGACGATCGAGGTGGACGCCACCGCGGTGCCCGTCGGCGTCTCGTCGGCCGTGCTGACCATCGACGACCCGAAGACCCCGGCCGTCGACAACCACACGATGCTCGCGGTCGAGGCCGGGGCGGACCTGGCCGAGCCGTACGTGGTCTCGGGCACGGTGAGCCGCAACGGCACCACCCACTACACGGTCGTGGTCCCCGAGGGGGCGACGTACCTCGACGTGGCGCTGAGCGGGGTCGCCGAGGGCGACCAGGTGCGCTGGTGGGCCTTCTCGCCCACCGGAGTCTCGGCGGAGTCCGCGACGCAGGGCACGCTCGACTGCTACACGAGCTACTCCGACGCGACGGTCTGCGACCCGTTCGCGCGCACCTACGGGCTGCCGAACAAGCCGGTCGTCCCGGGCGTGTGGGAGCTCGTCGTGGAGGGCCGTCGCACGACGCCCGAGCTCTGGAGCGGGTTCACGCTGACGGCGTCGGTGCGCTGACCCGCCCCTAGGTGCCCCACGCCGGGTGGTCGCCTTCCCGGAAGGCGACCACCCTGGCGTGGTCAGCGCTTTACCGGGACGTGGCCCCGACCTAGGGTGTGGACGGAACAATTCACCCAGTGGTCCACCCGGCAAGGAGGCCGCAGTGCGCTCACCCGAGCTTGTTGACAAGGTCCGGACCGACCCCGGTCTGCCCCCGGTCGCGATCGTCGACCGACGGCCCATGACCCCCGGCAAGAAGATCGTGTTCGCGGTCATCGGGCTGGTCGCCGCGATCGCCTGGGCGCTCGTCGCGATCCTGCGCGGCGAGGACGTCAACGCCGCCTACTTCGTGCTCGCGGCCGTGGGCACCTACGTCATCGCGTACCGCTTCTACGCGCGCCTCATCGAGTACAAGGTGGTGCGCCCGGACGACTCCCGCGCCACACCCGCCGAGCAGCACGAGAACGGGCGCGACTTCGCGCCTACCGACCGGCGGGTGCTCTTCGGGCACCACTTCGCCGCGATCGCCGGTGCGGGGCCGCTCGTGGGGCCCGTGCTCGCGGCCCAGATGGGCTACCTCCCCGGGACCCTGTGGATCATCATCGGCGGCGTGCTCGCCGGCTGCGTACAGGACTACCTCGTCCTGTGGCTCTCGACCCGTCGCCGGGGACGGTCCCTCGGACAGATGATCCGCGACGAGATCGGCACCGTGGGCGGCGTCGCAGGCCTGATCGGCGTCTTCGTCATCATGATCATCCTCATCGCGGTGCTCGCCCTCGTGGTGGTCAACGCGCTCGCCGAGTCCCCCTGGGGCGTCTTCTCCGTGGGCTGCACCATCCCGATCGCCCTGTTCATGGGTGTCTACCTGCGGTTCTGGCGACCTGGCAGGGTGGCTGAGGTGTCGCTGATCGGCGTCGCGCTGCTCATCCTCGCGATCGTCGCGGGCGGCTGGGTGGCGTCGACCGACTGGGGCGTGGCGCTCTTCACGCTCGACAAGGTCACGCTCGCCTGGCTGATCACGGGCTACGGCTTCCTCGCCTCGGTGCTGCCGGTGTGGCTCCTGCTGGCTCCGCGCGACTACCTGTCCACCTTCATGAAGGTGGGCACCATCGTGCTCCTCGCGGTCGGCGTGCTCGTCGCCCAGCCGGCGGTCCAGGCGCCCGCGGTCTCGTCGTTCGCCCTGGAAGGCAACGGCCCCGCCTTTGCCGGTGCGCTGTTCCCGTTCCTCTTCATCACCATCGCGTGCGGTGCGCTGTCCGGGTTCCATGCGCTCATCTCGTCCGGCACGTCGCCCAAGCTGGTGGAGAAGGAGAGTCAGCTCCGGCTCATCGGCTACGGCGGCATGCTCACCGAGTCGTTCGTGGCGATCATGGCGCTGGTCACCGCCGTGTCCATCGACCAGCACCTGTACTTCACGATGAACGCGCCCGCCGGGCTCACGGGCGGGGAGGCAGCGTCGGCCGCCGAGTACGTGAACGGGCTCGGGCTCTCCGGGCCTCCCGCCACCGCCGCGGACATCCAGGGCGCCGCCGACAGCGTGGACGAGGAGTCGATCGTCTCCCGTACGGGTGGCGCGCCGACCCTCGCGTTCGGCATGGCGCAGATCCTCGGCTCGTTCCTGGGCGGCTCCGGGATGATCGCGTTCTGGTACCACTTCGCGATCATGTTCGAGGCCCTGTTCATCCTCACCACCGTCGACGCCGGCACGCGGGTGGCCCGGTTCATGCTGTCCGACACGCTCGGCAACGTCGGCGGGCCGCTGCGCCGGTTCCGCGACCCGTCATGGCGCGTGGGGGCCTGGGTCTGCTCGGTCGTCGTCTGCGGCCTGTGGGGCGCGATCCTGCTGATGGGCGTCACCGACCCGCTCGGCGGGATCAACACGCTGTTCCCGCTGTTCGGCATCGCCAACCAGCTGCTCGCCGCCATGGCCCTGGCCCTCGTCACCACGGTGCTCATCAAGAAGGGCCTGCTCCGTTGGGCGTGGATCCCCGGCGTGCCCCTGCTCTGGGACCTCGCCGTCACGCTGACCGCCTCGTGGCAGAAGATCTTCTCCGACGTGCCGGCGATCGGGTACTGGGCACAGCACACCGCCTTCCGCGAGGCCCGGGACGCCGGCGAGACGAGTTTCGGCACCGCCACCACGCCGGAGGCGATGGACGCCGTCATCCGGAACACGTTCGTCCAGGGCACGCTGTCGATCGTGTTCGCGCTGCTCGTGGTCGTGGTGGTCCTCGCCGCGGTGGTGGTGTGGGTCAAGGCGATCCGGGCGGGTGGCCTGCCCACCACGGAGGAACCCGCCGTGCCGTCGGCGCTCTTCGCACCGTCCGGGCTGGTCGCGACCGACGCCGAGAAGGAGGTCGCCGCCGAGTGGGCCGCCTACTACGACGACAACCCCGAGGCGGCCCGGACCGGGACGCACGTATGACGCTTCGCCGCGCCTGGGACGCCCTGACCTGGTACGTCAAGGGCGTCCTGGGCGAGAGTGACTACCAGCGGTACGTGGCCCACCTGCGCCGCGCCCACCCGGGGGAACCCGTTCCCGACGTGGGCTCGTACTGGCGGGCGAGGTACGCCGAGCAGGACGCCCACCCGGGCGCGCGCTGCTGCTGAAGGACCGCGCACCCCGCGGTCCGCGAGAAGAGGAGAGTGCATGACGTTCTGGATCTGCCGCACCTGCGGCGTGGAGCACGACGAGCGGCCGCAGGTCTGCGCCATCTGTGCCGACGAGCGGCAGTGGGTGCCGGCCGAGGGTCAGCTCTGGACCACGCTCGACGAGCTCGCCGCCGCGGGGGCCCGGGTGGACGTCACCGAGCTGGAGCCGAACCTGACGGCGCTGACGGTGCAGCCGCCCGTGGTGGGGATCGGGCAGCAGGCGAAGCTGCTGCGCACCGGCGAGGGCAACCTCCTCTGGGACCCGACGGGCTTCCTCGACGACGCGGCGGTCGCCGCCGTGCAGGCGCTGGGCCCCGTCGTGGCGATCGTGGCGAGCCACCCCCACATGTATGGCGTCCAGGTGGAGTGGAGCCGACGGCTCGGCGACGTCCCCGTCCTGGTCAGCGAGGCGGACGCGGGCTGGCTCGCCCGCACCGCGCCGGTGGTGGAGACCTGGAAGGAGGACCGGGAGATCCTGCCGGGGGTCACCCTGACCCAGCCGGGCGGGCACTTCCCGGGCAGCGCCGTGGTGCACTGGGCCGACGGTGCCGAGGGCCGCGGCGTCATCCTCGCGGGTGACGCGATCTTCCCGAACCCGGACCGGAAGTCCGTCAGCTTCATGCGGTCGTACCCGAACCGCCTGCCGCTGTCGGGGGCCGTGGCGCAGCGCGTCGCCCACCACGTGGCACGGTTCGGCTTCGACCGCCTGTACAACAACTTCGAGGGCGTCATCGCGCGCGACGCCCGCGACGTGGTCCTGCGCTCGGCCGAACGGCACGCGGCGTGGACCCGTGGTGACTTCGACCACCTGACGTAGCCCTGGGTCTGGGTCTCGGTGTGGGTCTCGGTCTCGGTCCGCGACTCCGTCTTCCGGGGGAGGCGGTCCCCCGCCGTCCGAACCTAGGGTGGCGGGGTGGACCGTCCGACCGCCCCCGTCAGCCGACCCCGCCGCACCGAGCGCGCGCTCGAGTGGTTCGGCGTGGACGTCGGCTGGGAGCGCGTGCCGCCCCCCGGGGCCTACCGCAACGACCTGTACCTGGCGGGCGTCCTCACGGCGCTGGCGGTGTTCGGCGCCGAGCTGGGCCGTAGCTTCGGCTACTTCGAGGAGTCGGGCGAACCTCCCTGGCTGATCTACCTGCTGGCGGCCGCGGGCGCCCTGCCGCTCGCGTGGCGTCGCCGGTTCCCGCTCGTCGTGCTGATGGTCGTCTACGCCCATTTCCTCGGCGTGGGCCTCACCGTGCCGATGGTGCCGGCCCTGATGCCGCTGCAGGTCGTGTACTTCGTCGCCCTGTACACCGCCGTGGCCTGGGCCCGTGACCGGCGCGCCATGCTGGTGGTGGTCACCGGTGCGATCCTGGCGATGCTGGGGTGGCTCGCCTGGCAGTTCGCGGTGGACGCCGGACTGACCGCGTGGCTCGACGAGGTGGGCCCGGCGCAGCCGGGCCTCTTCAGCCCGTTCGTCGCGTACACGATCTATATGGGGCTCACCAACGTGGCGTACTTCGGCGGGGCGTTCGCGGCAGGTCAGCACATGTGGCACGCCGCGCGCCGCCGCGAGCAGCTCGCGGAGCAGGCGGAGACGATCGAGCGGCAGACCGTCAAGCTCCAGCAGCAGGCGGTCGTCGCCGAGCGGCTGCGGATAGCCCGCGAGCTGCACGACGTCGTCGCGCACCACGTGTCGGTCATCGGCATCCAGGCCGCCGCCGCCCGCCGGCTCCTGGCGAGGGACCCGGACGCAGCCGCGGCCCCCCTCGCCACGATCGAGGTGGCGTCGCGGGACGCCGTCAGCCAGATGCGGGGGCTGCTCGGCACGTTGCGGGAGATGGACTGGGCGGTCCCGGCGCCGACGCCCGCGGGCGCCGCGACGTCGTCGGCCCCTGGCCAGGGCCCCGTCGGGACGGGGGTGGCGCCGGGCGACCCGGGCGTCGCGCGGCCGCGGACGGAGAGCCGCGCCCCCGAGCCGGGCCTCGACGACATCGCGCGCCTCGCGGACGCCGACGGCGGCCTGGAGGTCACGTACCGGCTCGTCGAGGAGCCGGAGAAGGCGGCCAAGACGGTCCCCACCGCCGTGGGCCTCAGCCTGTACCGCACCACGCAGGAGGCGCTCGCCAACGTGCGGCGCCACTCCACGGCCAGGAGCGCGAGCGTCGTGGTCCGGGTGGACCGGCGTTCGGGCGCCGCGGGCACAGAACGGTTCCCGCACGGTTTCGCGGAGGTCGAGGTGCTCGACGCGGGCCGGGCCCGCTCGGGCACCTCCGGCTCGGGACTCGGGATGCTCGGGATCCGGGAGCGGGTGGCGACGCACGGCGGGGTCGCCGAGATCGGTCCTCGCGTCACGGGCGGCTACCGTGTCCGGGTGCGCCTTCCCCTGCCTGAGGACTGCCCGTGACCAGGACTGACGCTCACCACGCTGCCGCGTCTCCTGCTCCTGCAGTCCGTGTGCTGCTTGTCGACGACCAGCACCTCGTCCGTTCGGGGTTCGCCCTCATCCTCTCGGTGGAGGACGACATCGAGGTGGTGGGGGAGGCGGCCGACGGCGGTGCCGCCATCGAGCTCGCCCGGTCGCTACGCCCGGACGTGGTGCTGATGGACGTGCAGATGCCTGTCATGGACGGGATCGAGGCGACCCGCCGGATCGTCGCCGAGAACCTGGCGAAGGTGCTGGTCCTGACCACGTTCGACCACGACGAGTACGTCTTCGACGGCCTGGCGGCGGGCGCTTCGGGATTCCTGCTCAAGAACTCGGACGCGGACCACCTCGTCGAGGCGGTCCGGACGGTCGCGGCCGGGCACGCCCTGCTCGCGCCCCAGGTCACGCGCCGCGTGATCCAGCAGCTGGTCGCCTCGGGCGAGGGTCCCGCCGTGGCCGACGGCGGACAGGCCGCCACCGGTGCCCCCCGGTCACCGCGCGACGTGGACCCGCGGGTCGCCGACCTGACGCCGCGTGAGCGCGAGGTGCTCGTCCTGATCGGCACCGGCCTGTCCAACGCGGAGATCGCCACCACGCTGTTCCTCGGGGAGGCGACGGTCAAGACGCACGTCTCGAACCTCCTCGCCAAGCTGCAGCTGCGCGACCGGGTGCAGGCGGTGGTCCTCGCCCACCGCTGCGGTCTCGTCTGACCCCTGCTGAGGTCGTCGCTCCGTCCAGAGGGGGAGCTCGGCGGTTCCGCCCCGCGGCGGATCCGCCCGCCACCCGCCCCGCCTAGCGTGGGCCACATGACCACACCACCCAGCAGGCACGGTGCCGACCTCGAGGTCGTGGACCTCACCCGGGTCTTCGGCGCGCCGGCCGGCTCCCCGTCGGACGCACCGGTGCGGGCCGTCGACCGCGTCTCGTTCACTGCTCCCTCCGGCGTGCTCACGGGTTTCGTGGGCGGGAACGGCGCCGGCAAGACCACCACAATGCGGATGATGATGGGCGTCCTGGCCATCACCAGCGGCGAGGTGCGCTTCGACGGCCGGCCCGTCACCCAGGAGGACCGCCGGGCGTTCGGCTACATGCCCGAGGAGCGCGGCCTCTACCCGAAGCAGCCGGTGCTCGACCAGCTCGTCTACCTGGCGCGGCTCCGCGGGATCTCCGCCACAGCCGCGCGGACCGAGGTGCTGGAGCACCTCGACCGGCTGGGCCTCGCGGGCCGAGCCAAGGACCACGTCGAGAAGCTTTCCCTCGGCAACCAGCAGCGCGTGCAGGTCATCGCCGCGCTCATGGGCTCCCCGCGGGCGCTGATCCTCGACGAGCCGTTCAGCGGCCTCGACCCGGCAGCCGTCGAGAGCATGGTGGAGCTGCTGCGCGAGCACACGTCCCGAGGCGTGCCCGTGCTCTTCAGCTCACACCAGCTCGACCTGGTGGAGCGGCTGTGCGAGCGCCTCGTCATCCTCAAGCAGGGGCAGGTCGTCGCCTCCGGCACGCCCGCCGACCTGCAGCGGGTCGGGGCGGTGCGGCACCGCCTGGTCGTCGGCGGTGACGCCGGCTGGGTCCGCGGCGTGGCGGGAGTCCACGCGATCGACGTCGACGGCCCCGAGGCGCTCGTCGAGCTCACCGACGACGCGGCCGGCCAGCTCCTCCTCACGGAGGCCGTCCGACGCGGCCCCGTCCACGAGTTCACGCCCGTCCGCCCGACGCTGGCCCAGATCTACCGCGAGGTGACCGCATGACCGCCACGACCGGCCCGGCCCCGAAGGCGACCGGCACGCCCGAGGCGAGCGCCACCCCCACCGCACGGGTCGGGCAGGGCCACCGTGGCGCCTGGCTGATCGTCATGAACCGCGAGATCGTGGTGCGGGCGCTCAACAAGTCGTTCCTGTTCGGCCTGGTGATCTCGCTGGTCATGATCGCTGGCCTGACGGGGTTCTTCGCCTGGCAGGGCAGCAAGGTCGAGACCTACACGGTGGCGGTCGAGGCGCAGGACGCCGACGCCGCGACCGTGCTCGACGCCGCCCGCGAGGCAGCCGAGGACGACGACGGGAAGATCGTCCTGAAGACGGTCGAGGTGGCCGACGCCGACGCGGCGCGGACCGCTCTCGAGGAGGAGGACGCCGACGTCTGGCTGACCAGTGGCGCGGACGGCTGGACCCTGTCCGGGTGGCGTGAGCCGGAGGGTGACCTGTCCGCCCTGCTGACGGCCACCGTCGAGGAGCAGACCATCGCCGCCAACGCGGCCGACGCCGGGACCACGATCGCCGAGCTGTCCGCGGGGGCCACCCTGGAGACGGAGCGCCTCGACGGCAACGCGATCGACCCGCAGGTGGTGTTCCTCGCGGGCTTCATCCTGGCCTTCCTGTTCTACCTGGGCACGCTCGGGTCCGGCGTGATGATCGCGGGCAGCGTCATCGAGGAGAAGCAGTCACGGCTCGCGGAGATCATCGCGACAGCCGTGCCCCTGCGCCACGTGCTCGCCGGCAAGATCCTCGGCAGCTCGGTCATCGCCCTCGCGCAGAACCTCTTGTTCGCCGCGGTGGGCCTGATCGGGGTCTCGTTCACCGACCTCTCCACGATGCTGCCGTCCATCTCGGCGACGCTGATCTGGTTCGTCGCGTTCTTCACGGTCGGCTTCATCGCCGTCGCGGCCCTGTTCGCCGTGGCGGGCGCGCTCGCCTCCCGCACGGAGGACCTCCAGAACACGACCGGTCCGATCACGTTCCTCCTGATCGGCATCTACGTCGCGACGTTCTCCGCGAGCGGCGTGCTGGAGGTCGTGCTGTCGTACGTGCCGCTCGCGTCCATCGTGTCGATGCCGATCCGGGTCCTCGCCGGCGAGGCGATGTGGTGGGAGCCCGTAGTGTCGCTGGTGGTCATGGCGCTGTTCACGGTGGGCGCGGTGCTGCTCTGCGAGCGGGCCTACCGGGGTGCGCTGCTGCAGACCGGCGGCAGGATCACCTGGCGCAAGGCGCTGGCCGCGGAGGGCTGACGGCTCACCTGCCCGTCGTCGAGAAGTGCTGGTAGTCCAGGGGCGAGTCCCACTACCCGCCCCAGTGCCAGCCGGCAGCCTCGAAGGCCTGCACGACGGGGTCGCCGGGCAGGATCACTCCCGGTTCGGCGGGGCGTCCCACGAAGGGACGCCCCGCCGGCGGTTCCACCGCGTCGCCCCGGACCCACGGGTTCTCCACAGGGTTGACGTCGATCGCCCGGCCGTACGCGTGCTCGCTCCACCGGCCGGTGCCCGCTACGGGGCGGCAGTTGAACGCCGACGTGTTGTCCGCGGCCATCGAGGCGTCGTCGCCCCCCCCGAAGTCGTCGACCAGGCGCGCCGACCGGAGGGGGTAGCCGGCCTCGAACAGCTCGCGGAAGACCCCGACCAGCCCTTCCGCGACGTCGGCATGGACCACTAGCTCGCCCTGCGCCGTCCCGCCGTCGAACGTGTGGTGCGTGAGCGTGAGGTACCGGAGGTCGCCCAGCGGGACGGGGCAGCCCTCCCGCCAGGACACCCCGGTCATCCGGTCGATCACCTCGGGCGGCAGGGTGGAGACGGTCGCCTCGAAAGCAGGTGCGGTAGGTGACGGTGCGGGAGCCGGTGGAGGGCTTGAGGGCGGCGCCGGCGCGGGCGTCGCGGGGCGGCTCGGGTTGTCCGGGCTGCTCGGGCTGCTCGGGCTGCTCGGCGGGGCGCTGGACGGGGCGGTGCCGCTCTGTGGCGTCGTACAGCCGACGCACGTCACCGTCGCGACGAGCGCTGTGGCGAGGACAGTGGTGAGTCTTGCGGGGCGGGTGGCGGGCACCCGGTCAGTCTGACCTGGATAGGCGCGGTACGCGGTCGTCGCAGGGCGTCCGCGGATTGCCTGCTCCGGGAAGCGGTCACGTCCGTGTCCCACGGCGGCAACACCGGGGAAACGACGGCATCGCACCATGAGACAACGAGGTGCCCACCCCGAGCGCCCCGTCAGCAGGAGGACGACATGGAGAACCACTCTGCGTACGCCGCGACGGCCGCCGCGACTCCGGCCGAGCCGCGCGGGAACCCCGGCGACGAGCTGACCGTCGACCCCGTGGACCGCAAGCGCAGAGCGACGGCGGCCCTCCTGGAGCTCGCCATCGAGCGGGCTGCCCGTCGCGCCGGCTGAGCCGCCGGATCACCCGGAGGCGTGTACGGGTACAGCACGGCACACTCGCACGCCTCGGTCCGGGTGTCCGGCGACTCCCTCGAGGACGCCCGCACCCAGCCGATGCCGCCTCCGAGCCGGAGCTGACGGAGGGGTTGCCGGGGACCGACGGCAGCGCGGGGCCCGTCATCACCGGCTATCGCCAGTCGTCGCCAGTCATTGCCAGGGTCGGGGCTCGGTGATGGGTTTGCCGTGATGGTCGGTGAAGTTCCAGGTGCCGTTGTGGTGGGTCATGGTGATGTGGTTGGTGTCGACGTGGTTGTGGTGGTGCCAGCAGAGCAGGGCGCTGTTGGGGACGCTGGTGTGGCCGCCGGCGGCCCAGTGGTGGGTGGCGTGGTGGACTTCGCAGCGGGAGGGTGGTTCGTCACAGCCGGGCCAGGTGCAGTGCCGGTCGCGGGCGATGACGGCGCGGCGGAGCTCGCCGGTGATGGTTCTGCGGGTGCGGCCCACGTCCAGGACCTGTGACTCGGGGCCGAACACGACCCGGGTGACCTGACTGTCGCAGGCGATCTTGGCGAGCAGGGCTGGGGGGACGGGGGTGCCGGTCTCGGTGAACACCGCCCCGCCCGTGGGGGTGAGCCCGCCCGCAGTGAGCCCGCCCGGGGTGGCGGCGGTCCCGGTTGTGGTTGGTGTGGTTGTGGTGAGGGTGTTGCCGGTGCGGGTGGCCAGGGTGGTGAGCTCGGTCCAGGAGACGGTGACGGTCAGGTGGGGGCGTACTGCGGCGCCGGTGCCGGTGTGGCCGTTGTCCAGGACGATGCGGGCCAGGTCTGCCAGGGCTTGGGCGCGTCGCTGGGTCGTGGTGCGGCCGGTGCCGGGGGCCGGGGGTCCCATGACGGAGTTCAGGGCTGTTGTCAGGGTCAGGCCGTGCTCGTCGGTCAGGAACCCGCTCAGGTGGTACCCGCCGAACGTCTTGGACAGCTCCAGGTGCTCACGGTCCTTGGCGGTGGTGTAGCCGCGTTCGTCCGCGTCCGGGTCGGTCACGGTCGCGAACCGGGCCACCAGCCGCCGGAACTGCGCGGGCCGGTACGCGCGGGCCTGGGCCAGGAGGAACACCTCACCCGAGACCGCCTCCACGCCGTCCGCGCCCGGACCGCCCGCCGGGTCGTCGGGGCCGTCCGCCGGACCGTCCGGGCCGAAGGGGCCGTCGGGGCCGGGCACGGGCCCGGTGCCGGGCAGGGGGGCTGCCAGTGCCGCCTTGCGGGCCGGGCTGGTGGGGGCCCCGTTGACCAGGATGGTCAGGTGGTCGGGGCCGAGGGTCCCGGCCAGGGCAGCGGCCCTCGTGGCGGGCAGGTCCTGGTCCAGGACCCGGGCGGCACGCACCTCCCGGCGGGCGGTCGCCACGCTCAGGTTCGCGGTGGTCGCGTGCCAGGTCGCGAACGACCTCGCCCCGGCCCCCGACCCGGTGCCCCACCGCCCGTCGGCCTCGACCCGGGGCAGGAACGACAGGCGCAACGCGTCCAACCGGCTCGTCACGGCCCGGACCCGGGTCCCCGCCTCGACCAGCCGCGCGACCACCAACCCGCCCGCCACCTCCAGGGCGTCCAGCCCGGCGGGCCCTGCCACCGCGACCAACTCATCCGCGACCGCTTCCAGCTCCGCGAGCACGACCTCCAACGAACGCCCAGCGACAGGCCCGGCAGAGGACAGGCCCGCGGGTGCGGGCGTCGCACGGGGCACCGTGGCGTGCCCGCCGACGACGCCCGAGGGCATGGCGGTGACGCCCGAGGGCACCGCGGCGGGCGCGGAGGGCCGCGTACCGATCGCTCCGATCACCATCCCCACACCCCCTCGAAACCCGCATGATCCGGCCGTTCCTGACCCTCCCCATCCTATCGAACAAGCGTTCTGACGGCCCGCTGACCAGCCAATCTGTGCACAAGACCCCGAAACCACGACCTGTGGTCGACCTCCCACCCGCACACCACCATCACGAGCGACAGTCGGACTTGTGGTCGGGGTAATAAAAGTGTGCCAAGCGCCGCAGGCGCAACCCGCCGGCGAGCGACGCCACCTGCCACGAGCCACGAGCCACGAGCCACGAACCCGAGTCACGAACCCGAGTCACGAGCGCCATTCCCGGCGGGCCCGGAGTCCGTCGAGGCCCGGCCCCCATCGAGACCCCGCCGGATCTCCTCCTTTCGGCCGGTCCCCGTGTCACGGGAGCGGCCTAGCATGAGCCCGTGTCCGCCCTCCGGTCCCTCTGGGACGAGCCGCGTCCCCCGGGCGCACCCTCCAGGGTCTGGCGCGACTGGGTCCTGGTCTGCGGGCTCCCAGCTGCCGCCGTGCTCGAGGGGGTGCTCCGCCCGGGCGCGTCGTGGCGCTGGCTCGAGGTCGTGACGGTCGTGCTGCTCGCGCCGCTCCTTCTCTGGCGTCGCACGCATCCCCTCCGGACCGTCGCGATCGCCTTCACAGCATCGGGCGTGGTGTCCGTGATCATGGGCCGGGACGGCGACCTGTACACCACCGTCTTCATGCTCATGCTGCCCTACGCCCTCTACCGGTGGGGAAGCGGCCGGGAGGTCGTCCTGGGCAGCGCGGTCCTGCTCGGCAACTTCGGCCTCACCGCTGCGGCGGGCCTCACCAGCCCGGCCGACGCCGTCGGCGGGCTCGTCGTCGTCGCCGCGGTCTGCTCGGCGGGGACAGCCGCCCGGTTCCGCACGGGCCTCCGGTCGCGGGAGCTCGCCCAGGCGAGGCTCGCCGAGCGGGAGCGCATCGCCCGGGACCTGCACGACGTCGTCGGGCACCACATGTCCGCCGTGGCCGTCCGGGCGCAGGCCGGTCTGGCTGCGTCCGCCACGCGGCCGGAGGCCGCGACCGAGGCGCTCCACGTCATCGAGGACGCCGCCACCCAGGCCCTGGCCGAGATGCGCACGATGGTGCGCATCTTGCGGGCCGACGAGCTCGCAACGCCCGGTGAGTCCGGCGAGCCTAAAGGCTCCGCCCGCACCGACGCACCCGCCGGAGCCGACCTGCTCGCGCCCGGCCCCTCGATCGCTCAGCTCGCGTCGCTCGCGGGCGGGCCGCCGCCGCAGGTCGACGTCCAGGTCGCCGACGGCCTCGACGACCTCCCTGCCGCCGTCGGGGCGGCCGTGTACCGCCTCGCCCAGGAGTCGGTCACGAACGCGAGGCGGCATGCGAGAGACGCCACAAGGGTGGTCGTGGGCGTGACCGCGGACGGCCCCCACATCCGCCTGAGGGTGTCCGACGACGGTACCGCGCCTCCGCACCAGGCCCGCGAGGGCCTCGGGCTGGCTGGGATGCGGGAGCGCGTCTCCCTCCTGGGTGGCACCTTCGCGGCCGGCCCCGCCTCGGCTTCCACCCAGGCCGATCCGGCTGAGCCTCGCCCGCACGGCCGCGGCTGGCTGGTCGAGGCTGTCCTGCCCCGGGTAGGCCACACGTGACGGTGACCGTGCTGGTCGCGGACGACCAGGAGATCGTCCGGACCGGGCTCGCGATGATCCTCGACGCGCAGGAGGGTATCGAGGTCGTGGCGCAGGCAGCTGACGGCCTGGAGGCGGTGGAGCTCGCCCGCAGGCTCCGGCCCGATGTGTGCCTCCTCGACGTGCGGATGCCCGGCCTCGACGGGCTGGAGGTGACGCGCCGCCTGGCGGGACCGGACGTCGTCGACCCGCTCGCCGTCGTCGTCATCACCACGTTCGACCTGGACGAGTACGTGTACGCGGCGCTGCGCGCCGGTGCGCGCGGGTTTCTCCTCAAGGACGCCGGGGCGGCGCTGCTCACCCAGGCGGTCCACGCCGCGGCTGCGGGCGACGCCCTGATCGCCCCCAGCGTCACCTCACGCCTGCTGCGAGCCTTCGCCGACGGCGCCCCCGGGGCGCCCGGGCGCGGACAGCCCCCCGAGCAACCCCTCGAACCGCTGACCCGGCGCGAGGAGGAGGTCCTGCTGGCCGTCGCGCGCGGGCGAACCAACACGGAGATCGCGCAGGAGCTCTTCATCACGCTCAGCACCGTGAAGTCGCACGTGGCACGCCTGATGACCAAGCTCGGGGTGCGGAACCGGGTGGAGATAGCGCTCTGGGCGTACGACACGGGCCGGCTGCGGCGCGGCTAGTACTTTCGGCCGCCGGGGACCGGCCCATAGGCCGATGCCCCGCCACGGTCCGCCGCGCGAGGCTCCTGTCATGACCACCACCACAGCCAGCACCTCCCGCCGCGAGTGGCTCGTTCCCGCCGGGCTGCTCCTGCTCACCGTGATCCCGATGCTCGGGGGAGCGGTCCGCCTCGGCGACCTCGCCTCGAGCCCGGCCGTCACCCCGGAGAACGCGCGCTTCGTCGGTGACCCGCTGCCCGTCGTCGTGCACATCGTGGCCGCCGTGATCTACGGCGTGGGCGGTGCGCTGCAGTTCGCACCCGCCCTGCGGCGGCGGTCCTGGCACCGCAGGGCGGGCCGGGTCCTCGCGCCGGCGGGTTTCGCCGTCGCGCTCAGCGGCCTCTGGATGACCGCGGCCTACGACCTGCCGGACGGCCTGGAGGTCGTCAACGCCATGCGGTACGTGGTGGGTGTGGCTATGGCGGTGTTCGTCATCCTCGGCGTCCTGGCTGCCGTGCGGAAGGACTTCGTCAGCCACCCGGCATGGATGATGCGGGCCTACGCCCTCGCGATGGGCGCCGGGACCCAGGGCGTGCTCGGTATCACGGTGGCGCTGACGACGGGCGCCACGAGCCTCGACCCGGTTGCCAACACGTTCGTGATGGGCGGGGGCTGGGCGATCAACGTGCTGGTGGCGGAGTGGGTCATCCGACGGCGCCATTGACCCATGTCGCAAAATTTCATACTGCGACACGCCGGTGAAACGCGCATGGAGTCTTGAGGTGTCGCACGGATCCGAGGACGATCTGCCCATGCGACGGCGCAGCGGACAGTGGGCGGCAGCGACCCTGCCTGCCCTCGCGGGGACGGTACTGACGCTCGGCGGCTGCAGTCTGGACTCCGGGACCACCTGTGTCGACTGGGCCGTCTACAACACGCCGGACGAGGCCGCGGAGGGTGCGACGGTGGTGGTCCGGGCCAGCGTGGTGCGCGACGACGGCACCGAGCGCCTCTGGGGGGTCCGTGCCAACCGCTGGGTGGTCGAGGTCGACGAGGTCATCCAGGGAGACATGGCCGACGTCGAGGCGGGGGAGGAGCTCACGGTCGTCTCGACGCCGCGCACCTGCCACGCCGGCAACGAGACGTACCCCTCGGGGGACCCGCTGGACACCGAGGACGAGGTGATCCTCCTGGTCGAGGACGACCCGCATTTCGACGTGGTACGCACGCTCACGCCGTACGACGGCGTCGTGGAGCCGGCCCCGGACGGCGGGCTGCCGACGGTCTGGCCCAGCGGCCAGCACACCTTCTGAGGACCCCTGTCCTGACCGGAGTCGAACCCTTCAGAGTAAATAGTGTGCCAAGCGCCAAGAAACACGCCCACCGCAACGCACACCACCTCGCCACCAGCCCGGAAACCCAGGAGGGGGCCAAACGAGTGTGCGTCGTGACACACCCGGGCCTCAGGGACCGGCGGATGTGGCATCCTGGCCCGGCAAGCACACAGCACACGTGCTCCGGGGTCGGTGTAATTCCGAGCCGGCGGTGACAGTCCGCGACCCGCACTTCGGTGCGGTTGACCTGGTGGAACTCCAGGACCGACGGTGAAAGTCCGGATGGGAGGAAGCACGTGCGGCGCGCACCGCCCTGGGCGGTGCGCGCCGTGGCGTCGTGCGGCGGGGACTTCGCGTCCCTGCCTCCCGTCGTCGTACCCCGGAGCACCGACGCCCGGAGGACGACATGACGACCACCCCAGCCCGGCCCCACGCGCACTCGTCGAGCGCGCTGACGGACGGCCCTCCGCGGTGCAGCCCACGATCCCTGCGGAGGAGTCCTGATGTTCACCGGAATCGTCGAAGAGCTCGGCACCGTCACCGCGATCGGCTTCCCCGGGTCCGGCCCAGGTTCGAGTCCCGGTCCGAACGCGGGCCCGGGGGAGGACGCGGCCCTCACGGTCGAAGGTCCGCTCGTGGCGGGCGACGCCCGGCCGGGCGACTCGATCGCCGTCGACGGCGTCTGCCTCACGGTCCGCACGGTAGATGACGGCCGCTTCACCGCCGACGTCATGCCGGAGACCCTCAGCCGCAGCACCCTGGGCACGCTCGCCGCGGGCTCCCGGGTCAACCTCGAGCGTGCGCTGCCCGCGCACGGCCGTCTCGGCGGACACGTGGTCCAGGGTCACGTGGACGGCACCGCGACTCTCGTGTCCCGGGACCCCGGGCCACGCTGGGACGACCTGGCCTTCGCCGCGCCGCCTGAGCTCACCCGGTACGTCGCGGAGAAGGGCTCGATCGCCCTCGGCGGCGTCTCGCTGACGGTGACCTGGGTGACCGACGACGGCTTCGGCGTCTCCCTGATCCCCACCACCCTCGAGGCGACGACCCTGGGCGCTCTCGCGCCGGGCAGCACCGTCAACGTCGAGGTGGACGTGCTGGCCAAGTACGTGGAACGCCTCCTCCAGGCGGGGGCCAGGTCGTGACGGCCGCCTTCGAGGCCCTGCTCGAGCGGGCCCTGGTCGACCTGCGCGCGGGCCGCCCGGTCCTCGTCGCCGACGACGCCGGCCGCGAGAACGAGGTGGACGTGGTCCTCGCCGCGAGCGCCGCGACGACCGAGTGGGTGGCGTGGACGGTTCGGCACTCGTCGGGGTACCTGTGCGCGCCGTTGCCAGCCGGCCGGGCGGACGAGCTGGGGCTGCCGTTGATGGTGGCGGACAGTGAGGACCCGCGGCGGACGGCCTACGCGGTGGCGGTGGACGCGGCGACGGGGGTGACGACGGGGATCAGTGCGTCGGACCGGGCGCGGACGGTGCGGGTGCTGGCGGATCCGGGGTCGGGTCCGTCGGACCTGATCCGGCCGGGGCACGTGCTGCCGTTGCGCGCGGTGCCGGGCGGGGTGCTGGAGCGTCCGGGGCACACGGAGGCGGCGGTGGACCTGGCTCGGCTCGCGGGTGCGGGCGAGGTGGGGGTGATCGCGGAGCTGGTCCGGGACGACGGTGGCATGGTGCGTCTGCCGGAGGCGGAGGAGCTGGCCGCACGGGAGGGGCTGGTGGTCCTGTCGATCGCGGACCTCGTGGCGTGGCGGCGTGTGCATGACCCGGAGGAGCCGGCCCCGGCCGAGGCTCCGGCTCCGGTGCCCGACGACGTCCGTGGCGCCCGGGTGCGCCGGGTCGCCGAGGCGTCGCTCCCGTCGGAGCACGGGGAGCTGCGGATGATCGGTTACCGGGACCTGGTGACGGGCGTGGAGCACGTGGCGCTGGTTCCCGTGTCGTCCGGGTTGTCAGAAGCTCCCCGGCGTATAGACGGGGGAGCTTCTGACAACTCGGGTGGGGTGCTGGTGCGGGTGCACTCGGAGTGCCTCACGGGTGACGCCTTGGGGTCGCTGCGCTGCGACTGCGGCCCGCAGCTGCGGGAGTCGCTGGCGCTGGTCGCCCGCGAGGGCGGTGCGGTGGTGTACGTGCGGGGCCACGAGGGCCGGGGGATCGGGCTGGCGCAGAAGGTCGCGGCGTACGCGCTGCAGGACGGCGGCCTGGACACGGTGGAGGCGAACGTTGCGCTGGGGTTGCCGGCGGACGCCCGGGAGTATGGGGCGGCCGCGGCGATCCTGGCGGATCTCGGGCTGGGTCCGGTGACCCTGCTGACGAACAACCCGGAGAAGGTGCGGGGGCTGCGCGAGGCGGGGGCGGACGTCGTCGGCTCGCGGCGGCTGGAGGTGGGGCTCGGGGCGTACAACCGCGGGTATCTGGAGACCAAGAAGGAACGGATGGGGCACCTGCTGGAGCTGGTGCCCGCGCTGGGAGGCGGACGATGAGCGGAGCTGGAGCACCGGTGGTCACGGTGGACGGGACGGGGCTGCGCGTGACGGTGGTCGCGGCGAGCTGGCACGAGCAGGTGATGGACGGCCTGCTGGCGGGTGCGCGGCGGGCGCTGGCGGAGTCGGGGGCGGAGTGGACGGAGGTGCGGGTGCCGGGGTCGTTCGAGCTGCCGGTGGCCGCGGCCCGGGCGGCGGCCGCGGGGGCAGACGCCGTGGTGGCGCTGGGGGTCGTGATCCGTGGCGGTACGCCGCACTTCGAGTACGTGTGCTCGGCGGCGACGTCGGGCCTGACGGAGGTGAGCGTGCGCACGGGTGTTCCGGTGGGATTCGGGGTGCTGACGTGCGACGACGACCAGCAGGCCCTGGACCGGGCGGGTCTGGAGGGGTCGCGCGAGGACAAGGGCGCGGAGGCGGCCCTGGCGGCGGTGGCCACGGCGGTCACGCTGCGGGGTGAGCTGGTCCCGGGGGAGGTTGCGGAGCGGTCCGTGTGACTGCCCGCACAGCGGACGCCCGCGGCGCGGGCGTCCGTCCCGACTACGCTGGTTCTGTGAAGACCTTCGACTCCCTGTTCGCCGAGCTGTCCGACAAGGCCGCATCCCGCCCCGAGGGCTCGGGCACCGTGGCACAGCTGGACGCCGGCGTGCATGCGATCGGCAAGAAGGTCGTGGAGGAGGCCGCCGAGGTGTGGATGGCCGCCGAGTACCAGAGCGACGCGGAGACCGCCGAGGAGATCTCCCAGCTGCTGTACCACCTGCAGGTCCTCATGCTGGCGAAGGGTCTGACCCTGGAGGACGTGTACGCGCATCTGTGAGCGTCGCTGACGCTCACCCGCTCGTCCACGTACCCCTGAGAGGAATCAACCCCGTGCTGCGAATCGCTGTCCCCAACAAGGGCTCCCTGTCCGAGCCCGCTGCCCAGATGCTGCGTGAGGCGGGCTACCGCCAGCGCCGTGACACCCGTGAGCTGGTGCTCGCCGACCCCGACAACGACGCAGAGTTCTTCTTCCTGCGCCCGCGCGACGTCGCGGTGTACGTCGGGACCGGCACGGTCGACGTCGGCATCACCGGCCGCGACCTCATGCTCGACTCCGGCTCCTCGGCCGTGGAGCACCTCGGTCTGGGCTTCGCCCGGTCCACGTTCCGGTTCGCCGCGCCGGCGGGCACGGTCACCTCGGTGGAGCAGGTCGCGGGGCTGCGGGTGGCGTCGTCGTACACCACGCTGGTGCGTGACCACCTCGCGAAGCAGGGCGTCGAGCCTGCGGCGATCGTCCACCTGGACGGAGCCGTGGAGTCGTCGGTCCAGCTCGGGGTGGCCGACGTGATCGCCGACGTGGTCGAGACGGGCACCACGCTCCGCGCCGCGGGGCTGGAGGTGTTCGGCGAGCCGATCCTCCGGTCGGAGGCCGTGCTCATCCGCCGGGCGGACGCGGAGATGCCGGCCGGGCTCGAGATCCTCACGCGCCGGCTCCAGGGTGTTATCACGGCCCGCGAGTACGTCCTCATGGACTACGACGTCCCGGTGTCGCTCGTGGACGCCGCCGTCGCGGTCACCCCGGGTCTGGAGTCGCCCACGGTCTCGCCGCTGCACGACCGCGAGTGGGCCGCCGTCCGCGTCATGGTGCCCCGGTCGCAGACCAACCGGGTGATGGACGCCCTGTACGACGTGGGTGCGCGCGCCATCATCGTCACCTCGATCCACGCGAGCCGGCTCTAGCCGAGGAGGGCGAGGGCGTGCCGACGGGAGCAGGGGACCGGTACCGCGTGTTTCGCGGCAGGTGGACCACGCCCGTCGCGTACGCCCTGGCGGTCGCTCTCGTGGGCGGCAGCACCGTCCTCGCCCTGTCCGCGCGGGGCCTCGGCACCGACCCGGTCAACCGCGCCTCGTTCATCGTGTTCGGGCTCTTCTGCGCGGTGATCGCCTGGCGTTTCGGCGCGCTCCGCGCAGTCCCGGACCCGCAGGGCCTCACGGTGATCAACTACGTCCGACGTCGGAGGCTCGCCTGGGCGGAGATCGTCACCGTGCGCTTCGGGTCGGGGGACCCCTGGGTCCACCTCGACCTCGCCGACGGGTCCGTGCTCGCCGTCATGGGGATCCAGCGGTCCGACGGCGAGCACGGCATGGGCGAGGCACGCCGCCTCGCGGAGCTCGTCTCCGAGCACGGTGAGGCGGCGGAACCGGACCGCTGACCCGTCGCGTCCCGGGCGTGCAGACGACTGTGGCCGGTCCTGGGATCAGGACCGGCCACAGTCGTGTGCTCAGCCCGGGGTCACGCCCCGGGGCGGGCGGTACGTGCTCAGTACGAGCGGGTGCGCGCCGGGCGACGCTCCGACGAGGAGCGCGACTCGTAGTGCGACGGGCCGCGCGGGCTGCGCGGGCGGTCGTTGTCACGCGACTCGCGGGCGTAGCCGCCGCTCGAACGGGCCGGGGCGCCACGGTCGACGGTGATGCGCAGCGGCTTGCCGGCGACGCGGGCCCGGGACAGGCGGTCCAGCGTGGCCTCGTCGAGGTTCGCCGAGATGTCCACGATCGAGAACGTGCCGAAGATGTCGATCTTGCCGACGTCGGCGCCGGTCAGGCCGCCCTCGTTCGTGAGGGCACCGACGATGCCGCCGGGCTGGACGCCGTGCGTGTGCCCCACAGCGATGCGGTAGCGCGTGCCGTTGGCACGGTCGCCGCGCTCGGCGCGGTGCGGACGGTCACCGGTCCGGTCGTGGCGCTCGGCGCCACGGGTCTCGCGGCGGGCGGCGTTCGCACGGCTCTCGGCGCGCTCACGCTCGAACTCCTCCTGCTCCTCGCGGGCACGAGGGCCGTCGTCACCGACGGAGAGGGCGGCGAGGGCGGCGGCGAACTGAATGACGTCGTCGGGCCCGGCCGTGTTCTCCGCGAGGTACGTGCGGATCAGGTCGGCGTACAGGTCGAGACGACCGGCCTCGATGCGGCCGGCGACCGAACCGAGCAGGTGGGAGACCTTGTGGGCGGAGACGTCGCGGGGCGAGGGGATCTCCACCTCCTCGAGCGTGGCGCGGATCGTGCGCTCGATGCTCTTGAGCTTGCCGCGCTCGTGGGGCGTGACGAACGTCAGCGCCTCACCGGTGCGGCCGGCCCGGCCGGTGCGGCCGATGCGGTGCACGTACGCCTCGGGCTCACCCGGCACGTCGAAGTTCACGACGAGGCCGATGCGGTCGACGTCCAGGCCGCGGGCCGCGACGTCGGTGGCGACGAGCACGTCGAGGTTGCCGGCGCGGAGGCGCTCGACGATCTTCTCGCGCTCCTTCTGCGCCACGTCACCGGAGATGGTGGCGGCGGAGATGCCCTTCTCGACCAGGGCCGAGCCCACGTCCTCGGCCGCGCCACGGGTCCGCGTGAACACGATCGCGGCGTCGGCGTCGGAGGTGGCCAGGACACGCGTCAGCGCACCGATCTTGTGCCGGAACGGCACGATCGCGTACGTCTGGCGGACTGAGGTGACGGTCGACGACTGGCGGTCCACAGCAATCCCCACCGGGTCGACCAGGTGCTGGTCGGCGACGCGGCGGATCGCGGGCGGCATCGTCGCGGAGAACAGCGCGACCTGACGCTTGCGGGGCGCCTGGCCGAAGATCTCCTCGACGTCCTCGGCGAAGCCCATGCGGAGCATCTCGTCGGCCTCGTCGAGCACGAGGAAGCGGATGTCGTCCAGGATCAGCGCGCCGCGCTCCAGGTGGTCCTTGACGCGGCCGGGGGTGCCGACGACGACCTGGACGCCCTCACGGAGCGCGCGCTGCTGCGGGATGTAGGGGGAGCCGCCGTAGACCGACAGGACGCGGACGCCCGGCAGGTGCGTCGCGAACGACTCGATCGCCTCGGCGACCTGGATCGCGAGCTCGCGGGTCGGGGTCAGGACGAGGGCCTGGACCTGACGCAGCGACGGGTCGACAGCGGCGAGCAGCGGCAGGCCGAACGCGGCGGTCTTGCCGGTGCCGGTCTGGGCGACGCCCGTGATGTCGCGCCCGGCGAGCAGGGCGGGGACCGCCTGCTCCTGGATCGCGGAGGGGATGGTGAAGCCGAGGTCGGTCACGGCCGCGAGGAGCGGGGCCGGCAGGCCGAGGTCGGCGAACGTCACGGCGTCGGGCGCGACCGGGGAGGTGGCCGCCACGGGGGCGGTCGGCTCGAGGGTGGCGGTGGCAGACGTCTGGACAGGGGTGTTGCTGGGCATGAAGAGGTGCACCGTTTCGTCGGAGGCGTTTGGGAGTCCAGGTGGCACCGCCCGGTGATCTCCAGGCCGGCCCTACCGGTCGTACGCTCCCGAACACACCTGCCCCGCAGACTTGATGCTGCGGGCTTTTCACGCACGAACACGCGGGAAGACGACGAACTCCACAAGGGGTTGCCGCCCATCCTACGGCCGCGAGCGCCTGGGGGACAGGCCGGGCCGGGGTGACGTGCAGCACTGCGGTGCGTGTCGTGACCTGCTACGCCGTGGTGTGTGGGTGTGGTGTGCGCGTGTCGTGGACGGCGGCGCGCCGTGCGGATACGCAACGGGTCCGCCGTAGTATGGCGCGCACGGAAGAGCGACGTGAGGCGGTGTGCGTGTCCACAGGACAGGAGGTCAGCTCCCGGGTCCTGACGGTGCCCAACGTGATCAGTCTGCTGCGTCTGGCGCTGGTGCCGGTGTTCGCGGTGCTGATCGTCGCCGGGCAGGACGTGTGGGCGCTGGTGGTGCTGGCGGTGTCGGGGGCGTCCGACTGGCTGGACGGTGTGCTGGCGCGCCGTCTGCACCAGGTGAGCCGGCTGGGGCAGATGCTCGACCCTGCGGCGGACCGCCTCTTCATCTTCGTGACCTTGCTGGGCCTGGCGTGGCGTGACGTGGTGCCGCTGTGGCTGGTCGTGGTGGTCGTGGTGCGTGACGTGATGCTGGCGTGCACGGTGCCGGTGCTGGCGCGGCACGGGTACGGGACGCTGAACGTGAGCCTGGTGGGCAAGGCGGCGACGTTCGCGCTGCTGTACGCGTTCCCGCTGCTGCTCCTGGCGGAGGTGCCGGGCGTGGTGGGTCAGGTGGCGCACGTGGTGGGCTGGGCGTTCACGTGGTGGGGCGTGGGCCTGTACTGGCTGGCGGGCCTGCAGTACGTGTCGCAGACGCGCCGGATCGCGGTTGCGGCGGGGTGAGGCGGACGTGACGACGCAGTGGCGGGTGCGCCCTGACGCCTCGATGACGCTCATCACGGAGGTGATGGAGCGTCCGCTGGACCCGGGGTACGCGGAGGCGGCGGCGCGTCGTGCGGCGGGTGGGGGCCGCTCGCGCAGCAGGCCGTACCTGGCGGCCTTGTTCGTCCTGGCGGCGGTGCTGGGCCTGGTGACGGCGACCGCGACGCGAGAGCTGCGAGCGCCGCGGACGGAGGTCGAGGAGGCCCGGGAGCTGCTGGCGGAGCAGATCACCGATCGTACGGCGGAGGCCGAGGCGCTGAGGGTGCGGTCGGTGGCGCTGGGCGAGGAGGTCGACGCGCTGCAGCAGGCGGTGGGGGTGCCGTCGCGGGTGGGGGAGCGTGCCCGGCTGGACCGGATCGTGAACGGTTCGGCCCCGGTGCGCGGTCCGGGCCTGGTGGTGTCTCTGACGGACGGTGGTGGCGGTCTCGTCGACCAGGAGGACGTCGACCCGGACGCGCAGGTGCGTGACGTGGACGTCCAGGAGGTCGTGAACGCGTTGTGGGCGGCGGGGGCGGAGGCGATCGCGGTGAACGGGCAGCGGTTGACGGCGCTGTCGGCGATCCGGAACGCCGGCCAGGCCATTCTGGTGGACCTGCAGCCGCTGAACGGTCCCACGTACGTGATCGAGGCGGTCGGGGACCCGGACCACCTGCAGGTGGAGTTCGCGCGCTCGAGCGCGACGGGGTATCTGCAGATGCTGGGGTCCCGGTACGGCATCAAGCAGAGCGTCATCACGCAGAGCGCGCTGGAGCTGCCGGGGGCGGGGACGCGGCCCTTGCGGGTGGCGCAGGCCGCCGGCAGCACCACCCCGAGCCCGGACGTCTCGGCGTCGGCATCCGCCTCACCATCGACCACGACGACCATGACCACGACCGGGCCGTCGGCGACGCCGTCGCCCACCGGAGCAGGCCAGGAGGAGCAGGGATGATCGCAGTCGTAGGCCTCGCCATCGGGGTGATCGCCGGGCTGGTGCTGCAGCCCACGGTGCCGGTGGTGCTGCAGCCGTACCTGCCGATCGCGGTGGTCGCCGCGCTCGACGCGTTGTTCGGTGGCCTGCGTGCCCGGTTCGACGGGGTGTTCGACGACAAGGTGTTCCTCGTGTCGTTCCTGTCGAACATCCTGGTGGCGGCGTTCATCGTGTTCCTGGGTGACCAGCTGGGGGTGGGGAGCCAGCTCTCGACGGCGGTCGTCGTGGTCCTGGGTATCCGGATCTTCTCGAACGCGGCCTCGATCCGCCGGCACATCTTCAAGGCGTGACGATGACGACGACGCAGCCGGGTGACCGGCCGGACGAGACGCCGGCCGACGACGTCGAGGAGATCGGCGAGAACGTGGCCGCGGAGGCGCCGGCAGCGGAGCCGGCAGCGGAGCCGGCACCCGAGCCGGAGCCGCAGCCCCGGTCGTGGCGTGTCCTGTGGGGAATGCTCCGCCCGCGCGGTACGCGGTCGGAGCTTCTCGCCGGGGTGCTGTGCCTGGCGCTGGGGTTCGCTCTCGCGGTCCAGGTGCGGCAGTCGGGCACGGACCAGCTGTCGTCGCTCCGCCAGGACGAGCTGGTACGGCTCCTCGACGAGGTGACGCAGCGGGCGGAGCAGCTCGACGCGGAGGTGGCGACGCTGGAGGAGGCGCGGGCCGACCTCCAGTCGGAGGGCGGGCAGGACCAGGCCGCCCTGGAGCTGGCGCAGCAGCGGGCCGAGCAGGAAGGCATCCTGTCGGGCCGGCTCCCGGCGGAGGGCCCCGGGGTCCAGGTCGACGTGGAGGCGCAGCGCGGCCAGCTGAAGGCGTCGCAGATGTTCAACATGCTGGAGGAGCTGCGCAACGCAGGGGCCGAGGCCATGGAGCTCAACGACGTGCGGATCGTCACGAGCTCCTACTTCGAGGTCGCCGACGGCGAGATCGTGCTCGACGGTGAGGTGCTCACCCGTCCGTACCGGTGGATGGTCATCGGTGACCCGGAGACGATCGACCGGGCGCTGGAGATCCCCGGCGGTGCGCTGCCCAGCCTGCGGACGGCGGGCGCCCGCACCACGACCACCCAGCTCGACCACGTCGAGGTCGACGCCGTGAGGCAGCCGGAGGAGCCCGAGTACGCGCGCCCCGCGCTCCAGGACGGATCGGGCGGCTGACCTGAGACCGGCATGCGAACGGGCTCTGACGTGGGTAGTTTTCCCCCGTGCGCTTCACGCACACCGCTGCGTCGGGGTAGGTTGAGTGGACCCCCAGCAGTGATGAAACCAACCGAGGAGACCAGATGACGGACCCCAGCGCCCACCCTCATCCGGTCAGCGCCGACACGACGGCCAACCTGGGACGTATCGCCTTCCCCACGTCGGACGACCAGGCGCCCCGCACCGCGCTGAGCCCGGAGGAGGCCGCGGCGGTCGCCGCGCTGCCCCGCCACTCCGCGCTGCTCATCGTGCAGCGCGGTCCCGGTTTCGGTGCACGGTTCCTCCTCGACTCCGACCGCTCGGTCGCGGGTCGCAGCGAGCAGGCGGACATCTTCCTCGACGACGTGACGGTGTCTCGCAAGCACGCGGAGTTCGTCCGTGACGGCGACACGTTCGCCGTGCGCGACATCGGATCGCTGAACGGCACCTACGTGAACCGCACGCGCATCGACGCGGCGAAGCTCACCACGGGGGACGAGGTGCAGATCGGCAAGTTCCGGCTGACGTTCCACGCGAGCCCGCAGGCGCCGGTCCAGTGGGGCGCGGGGACGCCGGCGTCGTGACCACAGGCGCCGCGCGCGACCGCGGCAGCCGGCACGAGCTCGACGCGGGCCTGGAGCCGGCGGTCGAGCCCTGGCCCCGGGGCATCTCCCGTCAGGCCACCATGCGGATCAGCGACGTGCTGCGCGTCCTGGGCGCGGAGTTCGGGTCGATCAGCCACTCGAAGCTGCGCTTCCTCGAGGAGCAGGGCCTCATCGACCCCGTCCGCACGCCCTCCGGCTACCGCCAGTACAGCCCCGCCGACGTCGAGCGGCTGCGCTTCGTGCTGACCGAGCAGCGTGACTCGTACCTGCCGCTCAAGGTCATCAAGGAACGGCTCGCCGCGATGGACGCGGGGGAGGAGTCCGAGCACCCCGCGCCGCGGCTCGCCGCCGGTGGTGCCGCCGCGCCCGCCCGCCGCCGCTGGACTGTCGCGTCGGTCGCCGACGTCACCGGCGTCGAGCCGGCCTTCGTCGAGGACCTCGTGCGCGCGGGCGTGCTCCAGACCGAGGGCGGCGACCGGCTCGCGCCCGGGTCCGTCGACGTGGTCCGGATCGCGGGGGCCCTCGCCGAGTACGGCATCGAGCCACGTCACCTGCGGACCTTCCGCACGGCGGCCGACCGGCAGGTCGCCCTCGTCGACCAGGTCGTCGCCCCCTGGCGCAGCCAGCAGTCGTCCGCGGCCCGCGGACAGGCCGCGACCATGGCCTCCGAGATCGGCGAGCTGTTCACCCGGCTGCACGCCGCCTGGGTGCGCCAGGGCGTCGACGAGCTCGCCTGAGCCCTGCCCTCCGCGGCCGCTCCCTGCCGATCCTGAGCCGTGGGCGCGCCGTGCACCCGCGCGCGTCGTACCGTGAAGAAGTGACCCCGGACGACGTGCCGATGGTGCCCATGGAGGTGCTCGGTGTACGCCAGCAGCAGCGGGACCGCGAGATCGTGGTCCTGCTGCTCGACGCTGCCGCCGACCTGGCGGTGCCGATCGTCATCGGGTCGCGCGAGGCGAGCGCCATCGCGATGGCGCAGGCAGGCCTCAACACGCCCCGCCCCATGACCCACGACCTGCTGCGCGACCTGCTGTCCGCGGTCGGCGTCGAGCTGCAGCGGGTCGAGATCGTCGCTCTCGAGGGCGGCATCTACTTCGCCGAGCTCGTGCTCAGCAACGGCGTGCGGCTCGACTCGCGCGCCTCCGACGCGATCGCGCTGGCCGTGCGGACCGACAGCCCCGTGCTCTGCTCGGCGGAGATCGTCGCCCTGGCGGGCGTCGAGGTGGTCGACGTCGACCAGCAGCGGGAGGTCGAGAAGTTCCGCGACTTCCTCGACCACGTCACCCCGGAGGACTTCTCGGGGCACACCGGCCAGGAGGGCGGGGAAGGTTCAACCTCGACCTGAGGTTGAGGGTGAAGGTTCGGCACGAAGTTGAGGGAGACGGCGGTGCAAGGCCGCGCCACGGCGCGACACGCCGGGAGCCGTTCAGGGGCAGCGTCGTTGACCTCCCCGGGGACGGCACCTAGCGTGGACACGACACCCCAGGAGGCACAGTGAACACCAGCGGTGAGGTCAGAGCCGAGCACGGTGCGGTCCCGCACGGCGCCCAGGGTCTCCTCTTCGGTGAGGACCTGACGGAGCAGGACTCGTCGACGGGCTACCGCGGCACCACAGCGTGCCGCGTCGCGGGCATCACGTACCGGCAGCTCGACTACTGGGCGCGCACGGGTCTCGTCGAGCCGAGCATCAAGCCGGCCACCGGCTCGGGCACGCACCGGCTCTACAGCTTCCGGGACATCCTCGTCCTCAAGGTCGTCAAGCGCCTCCTCGACACCGGCGTCTCCCTCCAGCAGATCCGCAGCGCGGTGACGCACCTGCGGGAGCGCGGCGTGGACGACCTGGCACAGATCACGCTGATGTCCGACGGCGCGAGCGTGTACGAGTGCACGTCGCCCGACGAGGTCGTGGACCTGGTCCAGGGCGGGCAGGGCGTGTTCGGCATCGCCGTCGGCCGGGTCTGGCGCGAGATCGAGGGCACCCTCGCCGAGATGCCCACCGAGTCCCTCGACGGTGACGACGTCCCCGAGGTCGAGGGCGACGAGCTCGCTGAGCGGCGCCGCACCAAGGCCCGCGCGGCCGTCTGAGCATCACCGACCCCTGGCCCGGCCCACCGCCGAGCCGGGAGGGCCGGGGTTAGCCTGGGACCGTGCAGCTCACCTTCTACGGACACGCCTGCGTCACCCTCACCGACGAGGGCACGCGCATCGTCGTCGACCCCGGTACCCTGGCTGACTCCGCCGCAGCCCTCGCCGGTGCGACCGCCGTCCTCCTCACCCACGACCACCCCGACCACGTCGATGCCGCACCTGTGGTCGCAGCGCTGGGCCAGTCGCCCGGGCTGGAGGTGTGGGCCACCGGACCCGCCCGCGAGGTCCTCCTCCGCGCGGGCGCCGCCGCCGACCGGGTGCACGAGGCCACGCCCGGGCAGGTGTTCCGCGTCGGCGATGCGACGGTGACGGCCGGCGGCGGGCAGCACGCCGAGATCCACCCCGACGTGCCCCGCGCGGTCAACGTCACCTACCTCGTGCAGCGCGGCGGCACGAGCGTCTACCACCCGGGCGACTCGTTCGACGTCCCGGCACCGGTCGACGGTGGCCTCGACGTGCTGCTCACCCCCGTGTCGGGACCGTGGCTCCGGCTCGCAGAGGCCATCGACCTCACCCGCGAGACCCCTGCCCGCGTGGTCGTCCCCGTGCACGACGCCCTGCTCTCCGAGGCGGGGCACACGCTCGTGGCGCGCTGGCTCGACACGAACCGCCTCGGCGGGACGCACGCCTACGTCCGCCTCGCCCGCGGTGAGACCTGGCACTCCTGACGCCTGGACGCTGTGGGTCGCAGGGGGCGGGTCAGAGGAGCGGGCGCAGCGGCGCGATGAGCGCCTCTCCTACCTTGGCCAGCCGCGAGCGCCGCTCCCACTCGTCGAGCGTGAGCTCGCGCGCGTTGGAGAGGTCCATACGGAAGATGTCCTCCATGCGGGCGGCGAGAGCGGGGTCGATGATCTCGAGGTTGACCTCGTAGTTGCCGGTGAGGCTGAGGCGGTCGATGTTCGCGGTGCCGACGGTGGTCCAGCGGCCGTCGATCGTGGCGGTCTTGGCGTGGACCATGGCGCCCTCGTAGAGGAAGATCCGCACGCCACCGCGCAGGAGGGTGGCGTAGTGGCCTCGGGCAAGCCAGTCGGCGACGACGTGGTTGGAGCGTTCGGGGACGACGACGCGGACGTCCACCCCTCGCCGGGAGGCGGCGAGGAGCGCCGCGAGGATGTCGTGGTCGGGGATGAAGTAGGCCTGCGTGATGGAGACGTGGGAGACGGCCCGGTCGATGGCGTCGAGGTAGAGGCCGCGGATCGGGAAGACGAGCTCGGAGGGGGCGTTGCGGGCGGCCTTGAGGTGGGGGAGCCAGTCGTGGGAGCCGTGGTCGCGCAGGACGGGCAGCTTGGCGGTGCGGTGCCGGTTCCAGAAGTCGACGAAGGCGTTGCGCAGCTCCCAGACGGCGGGCCCGCGGAGGCGCAGGTGGGTGTCTCGCCACTGGGTGGCGTAGAGGCTGCCGAGGTTGTACCCGCCGACGAAGCCGATCTCGTCGTCGACGACGAGGATCTTGCGGTGGTCTCGGCCGGAGCGGCGGACGTCGAGCATGAGGAGGCCGGGTCGCATCGCGGGGAAGCGGAGCACGTGGAGGTTGGGCGGGAACCGGAAGAACGAGAAGGGGACCACGAGGTTCGCGAAGCCGTCGTAGGTGACGTAGACGTGGACGCCGCGGTTGGCGGCGTCGACGAGGGCTTGCTTGAACTCCTGCCCGACCTCGTCGTCCTTCCAGATGTACGTCTCGAGCATGACGGTGTGGCGTGCGCCGCGGACGGCCTCGAGCATGGCGGCGTAGAGGTCGGCCCCGTAGGTGTAGACGGTGGTCTCGGTGTCGCCGACCTGCTCGGTGAGGGGCTTCTCCGTGGGGAAGCTCGCGGTGAGCGGGTGGAGACGCCGTCGCACCTTGTCGACGACGGTCAGCGCGACGGCGGCGGCGAGGGGTGCTGCCGCGGCGACGATCGCTGTCCGGGTGGCCAGGGTCCGGAGGGATCTGAGGGTCTCAGGTGGCACGTTGAGGGTGAGACCGGGGATCAGTCGCGTCTGCACGGGACTCACGGTACCCGCTGAGCGGGGGCCGGTCGGGCAGGTAAGGGTGCTTCTGGGGGTGTTTTCCGGGGTTCTCGGGGTTGGGCGCCGAGGGGGGAGTCGAGCGCGCCGCTCAGGGGGTGGGAGCGGATGGCTGCGGTGAGCTCGCCCTCGATGCGGTCGAGGTAGACGCCGGTGGTGGCGATGGACGCGTGGCCGAGGAGCTCGGCGACGACCTTGACGTCCCACCCGTCGGCGACGAGGAGGGTCGCGGTGGTGTGGCGCAGGGCGTGGGGGGTGGCTTCGCGACGGTAGGCGGGGGGCATCTTGTCGACGGCTCGGCGGAGGAGGTCGCGGACGGCCTGGGTGTCGATGCGTCGGCCGCGCCAGGACAGCAGGAGGGCGCGCTGGGCGTCGGTGTCGTGGGGCCGGCGGGAGGCGAGCACGGGTCGCAGGTGCTCGAGATAGTCGTCGAGTGCTCGGGCGAGCGGCGGGCTGAGGGTGACGGTGCGGACGTGGCCCCCCTTTCCGTGGATGCGCCAGCGTGTGTGGTCGGGCTCGCGGGCGACGTCTGCGACGTCGGCCCGGGCGAGCTCGGACACGCGGGGCCCGAGCACGAGGAGCAGCGCGACGACGAGGCGGTCGCGCAGGGCGAGGTCCTGGTCGGGCCGGGTCCCGCGGTTGCCCGACGCCGGCCGGTCGCCCTGGGCGGTCCCGGTCACCTCGGTCGTGGCCGCCTCGAGCAGGGAGCGGGCCGCTCCGGCGGAGAGGGCGGTCCGGGCTGTGCGCAGGCCGCCGCGGACCTTCGCCGGCGGGGAGGCCCACTGCATCGGGTCGGCCTGGACCCAGCACTCGCGGACGGCGTGCGAGAAGAAGCGGGTGAGGGACTGCCGGAACCTGTTGACGGTGGCGGTGGACCGGCCGGGGCCCGTCTTGCGCCCGGGATCGGAGTAGCGGGCGTCGGGCGCGGACTGGTAGCGGACGAGGAGGTGGTCCACGTCCGCGCCCGTGACGTCGTCGAGGACGCGGTCGCCGCCGGCGAGGCGGACGAACTCCGTGACGTCGCGCGTGTAGCTCCGGGCTGTGGCGGGGGAGAGGACGCCCCGGACGGTCTCGACCTCGACGGACGCGAGGTAGCGGCGGGATGCCTCGGTGACCGTGATGCGGTCCAGGCGTGGGGGAGCGACCATGGGAACCTCCTCGTCTATGGCACGTGCGCTGACCTGCGCAGACACTATGCCGAGCCACTGACACGCCGTCGACATGCCGGGAGGTGTCGTGCAGAAGATCCCGGTTGTACCGGTGTGTTGCGCTATACACCATGGTATAGAACAGGCGTTCGACCGGCGAGTGGTGCGGCGACATGCCGTGGCGAGTGCCGCCGTCGGGCACCGTGACCTGGGAGCATCAGGACCGGCGGGGGCGTGGGGTCTCGACGGAGGGAACGAGCATGGGCCAGGCGGGTTCGAGGAAGGTCCGGGCCAGGTGGCTGCTGGTCTGGGGAGTCAACCTGGTGGTGATCGTCCTGACGGCGCCGCTGCTCGCCGGGGATGACGGGACCGCGCGGAGCGTAGTGGGGATCCCGACGAACTGGTCGGTGTTCGGCATCGCCGTGGTGCTGGCGGTCACCGGCCTGTACCTGACGACGCGGGACAAGCCCGAGAGGAAGGCGTCGTGATCGTCGCCGGGCTCGTGCTCGCCGGGCTCGCGGCCCTGCTGCACGTGTACATCTTCGTGCTGGAGTCGCTGGCCTGGACGAGCCCGCGAGCGCGCACGACCTTCGGCACGAGCCGCGAGGAGGCTGCCGCGACGCGCGAGCTCGCGTACAACCAGGGGTTCTACAACCTGTTCCTGGCGGTCGTCACGGTGATCGGCATCGTCTTCGTCGCTCTGGGAAACAACACTGTGGGCGCGACGCTGGTCTTCACCGGTACGGGCTCCATGGTGGCGGCCGGGCTCGTCCTGCTGCTGTCGTCGCGGGACAAGGCGCGCGCAGCGCTGACGCAGCTCACGCCGCCGCTCCTCGCGGTCGTCGTGCTGGCGATCGGGCTGCTGCTGTAGGAGAGGGGTCGCCGGCTCCACCAGGCCGTTCCCACGGCCGTAATGACATAATGTACATTATCGGTGTCGGCCGCCAGTGCGGATCGTCAGAGGCCTGCAACCACCCGCGCTGCCCGACGCAGGTCCGCACGGATCGCTGCCGGTGCCAGGATCCGTAGCACCGCGGCCAGCCAGCGCGGGCGGCCCTGCACGTCGACCGCTACACCGAGGGCCGTGCGGGACAGGTCGCCCGGCACGGGATCGAAGGTCAGGGCGAGCTCCGCCACGAGCCCACGCCACCGAGCGACCTCCGCCCAGGTGCCCGCTCCCCCATCCTCACTTGGCGGATCAAACCGGACAATCTCCATATAGGACTCTCCGCCGACCGCCATCCGGTCGGCCCACCGGGTGCCCAGGCGCGGCGGGCCGTCGTCGAGCAGGCGCACCGAGCGGAGGCTCGACTGCCACTGCGCGCGGTGACGCGGATCGCCGAGGTACTCGAAGAGCCGGGCCGGGGGCGCCGCGACGGTGACCACGAAGGTTCGCACGGTGCGGCGCCCCGGGTCGTCAGGCGCCGACGTACTGGGCGAGGTGCTCACCCGTCAGCGTGGAGCGCCCTGCGACCAGGTCGGCGGGCGTGCCCTCGAAGACGATGCGACCGCCGTCGTGGCCGGCTCCCGGACCCAGGTCGATGATCCAGTCGGCGTGCGCCATGACCGCCTGGTGGTGCTCGATCACGATGACCGACTTGCCCGAGTCGACCAGCCGGTCGAGGAGCCCCAGCAGCTGCGCGACGTCGGCGAGGTGCAGCCCGGTCGTCGGCTCGTCGAGCACGTAGACGTCGCCCTTCTCCCCCATCTGGGAGGCGAGCTTCAGGCGCTGCCGCTCACCGCCCGACAGGGTCGTGAGCGGCTGCCCCAGGGAGAGGTACCCGAGGCCGACGTCGGCCAGGCGCTGCAGGATCGCGTGCGCGGCCGGGATGCGGGACTCGCCGGCCGCGAAGAACGCCTCGGCCTCGGTCACGGGCATCTCGAGGACCTCGCTGATGTCCTTGCCGCCGAGGTGGTACTCCAGGACCGCCGCCTGGAACCGCTTGCCGCCACACTCCTCGCACGGCGTGGAGACGGTCTCCATGAAGCCCAGCTCGGTGTAGATCAGGCCGTTGCCGTTGCACGACGGGCAGGCGCCCTCCGAGTTGGCCGAGAAGAGCGCGGGCTTGACCCCGTTCGCCTTCGCGAACGCCTTGCGGATGGGCTCGAGCAGCCCGGTGTACGTGGCGGGGTTGCTGCGCCGGGAGCCCCGGATGGCGCTCTGGTCGATGGTGATGACCTCGTCGCGCGGTGCCACGGACCCGTGGATCAGGGAGCTCTTGCCGGAGCCGGCCACGCCGGTCACCACGACGAGGACGCCGAGCGGGATGTCGACGTCGACGCTCTGCAGGTTGTGCGTGCTCGCGCCGCGGACCTCGAGCGCGCCCGACGGCGTGCGCACGGTCTCCTTGAGCGTGGCACGGTCGTCGAGGTGGCGTCCCGTGACCGTGTCGCTCGCGCGCAGCCCGTCGACGGTGCCCTCGAAGCAGATGGTGCCGCCGCCCGTGCCGGCGCCGGGACCGAGGTCGACGACGTGGTCGGCGATGGCGATGGTCTCCGGCTTGTGCTCCACCACCAGGACCGTGTTGCCCTTGTCGCGCAGCCGTAGGAGCAGGTCGTTCATGCGGGCGATGTCGTGCGGGTGCAGGCCGATCGTCGGCTCGTCGAACACGTAGGTGACGTCCGTGAGCGAGGACCCGAGGTGCCGCAGCATCTTGATGCGCTGGGACTCGCCGCCCGACAGCGTGCCGGACGGGCGGTCCAGGCTGAGGTACCCCAGGCCGAGCTCCACGAACGAGTCGAGGCTCTCCCCCAGCCCCTTGAGCAGCGGCTTCGCGGCGGGCAGGTCCAGGCCGCGCACCCACTCGGCGAGGTCGGTGATCTGCATGGCGCAGACGTCCGCGATCGACTTCCCGTCGATCTTCGACGAGCGCGCCGCCTCCGACAGGCGCGTCCCGTCGCACTCCGGGCAGGTGCCGAACGTGGCTGCCCGCTCCACGAACGCGCGGATGTGCGGCTGGAGCGCGTCGAGGTCCTTGGCGAACATCGACTTCTGGATCTTGGGGATCAGACCCTCGTAGGTCAGGTTCATGTTCTGGACCTTGACCTTGGTCGGCGCCTTGTACAGGAAGTCGTCGAGCTCCTTCTTCGTGTAGTCGCGGATCGGCTTGTCCGGGTCCAGGAACCCCGACTCCGCGAAGCCCCGCACCATCCAGCCGTCGGCCGTGTACCCGGGCACCTTGATGGCGCCCTCGACGAGCGACTTCGAGTCGTCGAACACTTCCGTCAGGTCGATCTCGGAGATGGACCCGCGGCCCTCGCACCGGGGGCACATACCGCCGAGGTAGACGACGTCGCGCACCACCGCCTTCTCGACGCGGCCGCCCTTCTCCGTGCTCATCACCCCGCTCGCCTTGCTCGTCGGGATGTTGAACGAGAACGCTGTGGGCGGGCCCACGTGGGGCTGCCCCAGCCGGCTGAACAGCATGCGGAGCATCGCGTTCGCGTCCGTCACCGTGCCCACGGTCGAGCGGGGGTTGGCGCCCATCCGCTCCTGGTTCACGATGATCGCCGTGGTGAGCCCGTCGAGCAGGTCGACGTCGGGCCGGGCCAGCGTCGGCATGAAGCCCTGGACGAACGTGCTGTACGTCTCGTTGATCATCCGCTGCGACTCCGCGGCGACCGTGTCGAACACCAGGGAGCTCTTGCCCGAGCCCGAGACCCCCGTGAACACCGTCAGACGGCGCTTCGGGATCTCGACGTCGACGTCCTTCAGGTTGTTCTCCCGCGCGCCCTGCACACGGATCAGGTCATGGGTGTCGGCGACGTGGGCCGTCGGTGTCTCGGTGCTCGTGGCGTTGCTCATTCTGTATCCCTCGGGTGGTGGCATGAATCCTCGGACGCACATGGCGGTCGGCGCTCCCGCGCCCTACCGCTGCTGGATGCGGACCATGTTGCCCGCAGGGTCGCGGAAGGCGCAGTCGCGCACGCCGTAGTCCTGGTCGATCGGCTCCTGGACGACGTCGGCCCCCGCGGCCTGGATCCGGTCGAAGGTGCCGTCGAGGTCGTCGGTCGAGAGCACCACGCTCGCGTACGTGCCCTTCGCCATCATCTCCGTGACGGTGCGGCGCTCCTCCTCCGTGATGCCCGGGTCGGCCGCCGGCGGGTGCAGCACGATCGACGTACCCGCTCCTCCGGCCGGGCCCACCGTGATCCAGCGCATGCCGCCGTAGCCCACGTCGTTGCGGACCTCGAAGCCGATCACGTCACGGTAGAAGGCCAGGGCCGCCTCGGCGTCGTCGTGCGGGAGAAACGTGTGGTGCAGCGTGATGTCCATGGCCGCAACGCTAGGCCGGGCTCGCCGCGGGTGCTTCTCGATTCCTGACCGGTCGAGTGACCTTCTTCGCCTCGCACGGCGGGATGCCGGCCGCCGCGAGCGCCTGGTCGCGCTTGTAGGTGCTGGGTGGGACGCCGACGAGCTCGGTGAAGCGGGTGCTGAAGGTGCCGAGGGAGGAGCAGCCGACCTCGAAGCAGACGTCGGTGACGCTGAGATCGCCGCGGCGGAGGAGGGTCATGGCGCGTTCGATGCGGCGGGTCATGAGGTAGCTGTAGGGCGACTCGCCGTAGGCGGCCTTGAACTGGCGGCTGAGGTGGCCGGCGGAGACGTGGATGTCGCGGGCGAGGGCTTCGACGTCGAGGGGTCGGGCGTACTCGCGGTCGATGCGGTCGCGGACTCGTCGGAGGAGGGCGAGGTCGCGGAAGTGTTGTGGTGCGTCTCTGCTGGTCACTTCTTGATGGTGCCACAGGGGGTCCCCTGGTTCGCGGGCCGGGAACGAGAACGTGCACTTGCCCGTTATGTCAGCAACGAGCGGATCGTCGGCTCGGGCGTCGTCGTGTCGCACAGCGGATCCCCAGGCCGCTCCCCGTGCGCGCGGAGGTGGGCCCGCCATGCTGCTCGTCCAGGAACACCGAGGGAAGGAACCGGATGCTCGCACACACCGCCTCTGAGGCGCTGCCCGCTGTCGTGGCCGAGGAGGGCTCCCCTGCGGCCGGGGCGCTGTTCGTGCTGGTCGGTGGCGTGCCAGGCGCGGGGAAGAGCACGCTCCTGGCACGGATCGCCGACGAGCCGGGTGCGGGGGCGGCGGTCGTCGTCGACCCGGACGCGCACCGGCGGTGGTTCGCCGCGGTGCTGCCGGGATGGGTGCCGTACCGGTCGTACCGGTTCCTGGTGCACTCGATGCACGCGGTGCGGACGGCCTGGGAGGTGGTGCGGGGCCCGGGCCGCGAGCGCCGGGTGCTGATGGTGCACGATCCGGCGACGCGGCCGCGGCGGCGTGAGGTGCTGGCGCGGGTGGCGGGGGCGCGGGGGTGGCGGCCGGTGCTGGTGGTGATCGACGTGCCGATGGAGGCGGCGCTCGCGGGGCAGCTGGAGCGGGGCCGGGTGGTGGACCCGCAGTCGTTCGCGAGGCACTGGGAGCGGTGGTCGGAGCAGCGGGAGGGTCTGGCGGGCGTGGCGGGTGGCGGCCCGGTGGGCGGGTGGGCGGGCGTGCACGTGGTGGAGCGGCGGTCTGCTCTTCCGCGGGTGCGGGAGCTGGTGGGTGGGCTGGTTGCGGTGGGTGAGGATCGGGTGAGGTGAGGTCACGATCGCGCATCGGGCGCAACGTTCCTGGTGTGTGGTGCGTGGTAGCGGTTATGGGTAACACGAGCTGGTTCGAGGACAGCGCTGCGGAGACGTCGGCCCGTCGGGTCGATGCCGTGGCGCGGACGCCGCGCTGGACGCCGCTCCTGGTGGCGACCGGCAGCATCCTGGGACTTCTCGTCGTGGTGGCCGTGGTTCTGGCACAGGTCGTGGAGGACCTGACCGTCACGTTGGGATGACCTGTTGGCGTGGGGCGGGCGCCTGGCGCGCGCCCCACGCCCGGGACGGCACACTGTGCGCATGACGACACGTCCTGGCGAGGCGATCTCCCTGGGTGCCGCGACGAAGGTCTGGTTCGCGGTGTCCTTGCAGACGTTCGGTGGCCCGGCGGGCCAGATCGCTGTGATGCAGCGGATGCTGGTCGACGAGAAGCGGTGGATCGGGCGGCAGCGGTTCCTGTTCGCTCTGTCGTACTGCACCCTGCTGCCGGGGCCGGAGGCGCAGCAGCTGGCCACCTATGTGGGGTGGCTCCTGAACGGCACGCGCGGGGCGCTGATCGCGGGTTCGTTGTTCGTGCTGCCGGGTGTGGTGGCGCTGCTTGTCCTGTCGGCGGTGTACGTGGCGTTCGGTGAGACGGCGGCGGTGGCCGCGGTGTTCGCGGGGATCGCTCCTGCGGTGGTGGCGATCGTGCTGCAGGCGGTGATCCGCCTGAGCGGCAAGGCTCTGGTGCGTCGGGTCCACGTGTGGATCGCGGTAGGGTCGTTCGCGGCGTTGGCCCTGTTCGCTGTGCCGTTTCCTGTGGTGGTGGTCGCGGCGGGCGTGGTGGGGTGGCTCGTGGGGCGCCGGGCGCCTGCGGGTTCCGCCGCCACCGGCGCCACGCGTGAGGCGGCCGACGACGGCCCGCCGCCCCTCATCGCGGATGACGCCCTGCACCACCGTTCGCCGTCGGCCCGCCGGGCGCTGCTGACGGCGGTGGCCGGCGTGGTGGTGTGGCTGGCGCCGGTGGCGCTGGCGGCTCTCTGGCTGGGGCGGGACTCGGTGCTCGTGGACCAGGGCGTGTTCTTCTCGGGCACGGCGCTGGTGACGTTCGGCGGCGCGTACGCGGTGCTGGCGTTCGTGGCGCAGCAGGCCGTGGGCGTGTACGGGTGGGTGACGGCGCCGGAGATGGTGCGGGGCCTCGCGCTGGCGGAGACCACCCCGGGGCCGCTGATCATGGTGCTGCAGTTCGTGGCGTTCCTGGGGGCGTTCCGCGCGCCGGGCGACCTCGACCCGTGGGTGTCCGCCGTGCTGGGCGCGCTGCTGACCACGTGGGTGACGTTCGTGCCGTCGTTCCTGTTCATCCTCGTGGGCGCGCCGTACGTGGAGCGGCTGCGCGGGAACCGGTCGTTGTCGGCGGCGCTGAGCGGCATCACCGCGGCCGTGGTCGGTGTCATCGCGAACCTGGCCCTGTACTTCACGCTGCACACCCTGTTCGGGGAGGTCGACCGGGTCACATGGGGGCCGTTCCGGCTCGACGTGCCGGATCTGGCGACCCTCTCCCCCGCCGCGCTGCTCGTCGCCGCCCTCGGCTGCGCGCTCGTGTTCTGGCGGCGCTGGGGCGTGCTGCCCACGCTCGGCGTGTGCGGGGCGGTCGGGGCGGCGCTGTACCTGCTGCTGCCCTGACCGCCCGGCGGACCGGCGGCCCAGTCCTGAGCCGGGCCGCCGGTCCCGCCGCTACCGCCAGCCGAGCTCGGGTGCGACGTGCTTGACGACGTTCTCCAGCACGTGCGCGTTGTAGTCCACGCCGAGCTGGTTCGGCACCGTCAGCAGCACGGTGTCGGCGGCGGCGACCGCCTCGTCCTGCGCGAGCTCACGGACCACCTGGTCCGGTTCGCCCGCGTACGTCTTGCCGAACCGGGCGCGGACCCCGTCGATGATGCCGACCTGGTCGGAGTCGCCTGCCTCGCGGCCGAAGTACGCTCGGTCCCGTTCGTCCGTGATGGGGAAGATGGACCGGCTGACCGAGACGCGCGGCTCCCGCTCGTGGCCCGCCGCCTTCCACGCGTCGCGGAACCGCTGGATCTGCTCCGCCTGGAGCTGGTGGAACGGCACCCCCGTGTCCTCCGTCAGGAGGGTCGAGCTCATCAGGTTCATGCCCTGCTGGGCGGTCCACTCCGCCGTCGCCCGCGTCCCGGCGCCCCACCAGATGCGGTCGCGCAGCCCCTCGGACCACGGCTCGACGCGCAGCAGGCCCGGCGGGTTGGGGAACATGGGGCGCGGGTTCGGCTCCGCGAAGCCCTCCCCCTCGAGCACCTTGAGGAGCACGGCGGTGTGGTCGCGCGCCAGGTCGGCGTCGGACTGCCCCTCCGCCGGCTCGTACCCGAAGTACCGGTAGCCCTCCACGACCTGCTCGGGTGACCCCCGGCTGATGCCGAGCTGCAGGCGCCCGCCCGAGATCAGGTCGGCGGCACCGGCGTCCTCCGCCATGTACAGCGGGTTCTCATAGCGCATGTCGATCACGCCGGTACCGATCTCGATGCGGCTCGTGCGCGCCGCCACCGCCGCGAGCAGCGGGAACGGCGACGCGAGCTGCCGGGCGAAGTGGTGCACGCGGAAGTAGGCGCCGTCAGCGCCCAGCTCCTCGGCCGCCACGGCCAGCTCGATCGACTGCAGCAGCGCGTCCGACGCCGTGCGCACCTGCGAGGCAGGCGACGGCGTCCAGTGGCCGAAGGACAGGAACCCGATCCGTTTCACACCACGATTCAACACCCGGTACCCGGCCGGCGCTCACACCGGGGCGCTCGCACCCGCCGCTCACACCTGGGCGAGCCGCGCCTGCTCCCGCACCGCGTCCGCGACCGCCTCGGCGACCCGGTGGTCGAAGACCCCCGGGATGATGTAGGCGCTGTTCAGCTCGTCCGGCCCGACCACGTCCGCGATCGCCACCGCGGCCACGCGCAGCAGCTCCGTGGTGATGTCCGTCGCGCCCGTGTCGAGCAGCCCCCGGAACAGGCCCGGGAACGCCAGCACGTTGTTGATCTGGTTCGGGTGGTCGCTGCGGCCCGTCGCGACCACGGCGGCGGTCTGCGCGGCCGCCCGCGGGTCCACCTCCGGCGTGGGGTTCGCCAGCGCGAACACGATCGCACCGTCGGCCATCTGCGCCACGTCGTCCCCCGTGAGGATGTCGCCCGACGACACCCCGACGAACACGTCAGCGCCCTTCAGCCCGTCCTGCAGCGAGCCCGAGAAGCCGTCCTCGTTGGTGTTGTCGATGATCCAGCCGCGGTGGGGGTCGTCCGTCGGGCGGCCGCGGTGCAGCGCCCCGTCCCGCCCGAAGGCCACGATGTGCCGCGCGCCCTGCGCCTTGAGCAGCCGGATGATCGCGTTCCCTGCCGCGCCCACGCCCGACACGACGATCCGCACCTCGTCGAGCGACTTGCCCACCACCTTCAGCGCGTTGATCAGCGCGGCCAGCACCACGATCGCCGTGCCGTGCTGGTCGTCGTGGAACACCGGGATGTCGAGCTCCTCCCGCAGCCGCGCCTCGATCTCGAAGCAGCGCGGCGCCGAGATGTCCTCGAGGTTCACCCCGCCGTACACGGGCGCCAGCGCCTTCACGATCCGGATGATCTCCTCCGTGTCCTTCGTGTCCAGGCACACCGGCCACGCGTCCACGCCACCGAACTCCTTGAACAGCGCCGCCTTGCCCTCCATCACGGGCAGGGCCGCCGCCGGGCCGATGTCACCCAGCCCCAGCACGGCCGTCCCGTCGGTCACCACGGCCACCGTGTTGCGCTTGATCGTCAGGCGGCGCGCGTCCTCCGGGTTCTCCGCGATCGCCAGGCACACCCGTGCCACCCCCGGCGTGTACGCACGCGACAGGTCACGGCGCGTCTTGAGCGGCACCTTCGTCGTCACCTCGATCTTGCCGCCGAGGTGCATCAGGAACGTCGAGTCGCTCCACTTGTGGACCCGGGCGCCCTCGATGGCGTTGACCGCCTCGACCACCCGCTCGCCGTGCTCCGCGTCGACCGTGTCGCAGGTGACGTCCATGACCAGCCCGTGCGACGTCGAGTGCGCGATGTCCACGCCCATCACCTGGGCACCGGTGTCGGACACCGCCGACACGACCGTGCTCGTCGCGCTCTGCGACGCCGGCACCTCGACTCGCAGCGTGATGGTGTAGCTCGGGCTGGGCATGGACATGCGGAACTCCTGGGCGTCTGCGGGACCCGCGGCCGTGCGGGCGGACCAGTAGTACCGCTCCCGGCCCGCGAGCGCCAGGTGAGGTTGTGGAGCTGTGGTTCAGCGGTGTGCGGTATCGGCGGCGGCCCGGGCGATGGTGCGGCGCATCATGGAGCGCAGGATGGGGCCGTGGAGGGCTCCGACGGGGGCCCAGTAGAGCCGTCCGCGCCAGCCGTGGAGCGTGACGACGGTGGTCACCTGGAGCAGGCCGTCGTCGGTGGCGATGCCGGCCCAGAAGTCGAGGTGGGTGTCGCTCTCGTGAGCCATGACCTCGCGGTGGTCGGCGGCGTCCTGGGCGAAGACCTGGGGGCCGCTGCGGTCGGTGTGGGCGCCGACGATCCCGGCGACGAGCTGCCGCACGCCCATGAGCGCCTTGACGGGGGCGGGGGTGGACTCGAAGGCGAAGAGCTGGCGGAGCCACCAGGCGGGGTCGTCGGGCAGGCCGGGCGGGAGGGGCAGCGCCTGGACGTCGATGACGTCCGGGTCGGGGCACGCGTCGATCGCGAGGGACCTCATGGGTCGAGTGTGCCGGTCCGTGGGCGCCGGGAACAGGGGGCCGGCACCGGGCGGGAGAATGCGCGGGTGCGGATCTCTCTCGACTCCCCTGTGCGCGACGACGTCGCCGCCCTCCTCGACGAGCACCTCGCGGACATGTACGCCACGTCCCCGCCGGAGAGCGTGCACGCGCTGGACCACTCGGCGCTGCTCGCGCCGGGCATCACGTTCTGGACGGCGCGGGACGACGACGGCACGGTCCTGGGCTGCGGTGCGCTGAAGGAGCTGCCGTCGGCCGACGGCGGGGCGCCGGAGGCGGAGATCAAGTCGATGCGGACGGCCGCGGGCGCCCGGGGTCGTGGGGTGGCGTCGGCGGTGCTGGAGGTGCTCCTGGCGGAGGCGGTGGCGCGGGGGTACGGGCGGGTGAGCCTGGAGACGGGGTCGCAGGACTTCTTCGCGCCGGCGCGGCGGCTGTACGCGCGGTACGGGTTCACCGAGTGCGGGCCGTTCGGCGACTACCTGGAGGACCCGCACAGCGTGTTCATGACGCGCCCGCTGGGCTGAGGGGGCTCCTCGCCGACCAGGTAGCTGTTCCCCGTCTGCGCGCGAGATGGGGAACAGCTACCTGGTCGGCGGCCTTCCGGCTGCCGCTGGTCAGGAGGCCTCGGCCAGGTCCGCCACCACGACCGCGTAGTTGTCGGGCGCTCCCGCGGCTTCCACGGCGTCGGCCACCCGCTGCCCGACGGCGTCCGGGTCGCCCGCCTGCACCAGCAGCGGCTGGAGGGTGGCCGGGTCGAGCACCGCGTGGACGCCGTCGGTCGTCAGGACCAGGCGGTCCCCCGGTCGGACCTCGGTGACGAGGCGGTCGGCCTCGGCGCCACGGCGGTCCAGGACGCGGTTCAGGAGCGCCCGGTGCGGGTGCGACCGCGCCTCCTCGGCCGTGAGCCGGCCCTCCGCGACGAGCCCGGCGACCATCGTGTGGTCGGCCGTCAGGAGCGTGAGCCCGTCCCGGACGAGCCAGAGACGTGAGTCGCCCACGTGGGCGGTGTGCAGGCGGTTGCCGTCGAGGTACGCGGCGGTGAGGGTCGTGCCCTCCGGGTCGGTGCCGTCGGGACGCTCCGCGAGTGCCCGGACGGCGTCGTCGAGCAGCTCGTCGAGGCCTGCTCCGGGAGTGCGGTCGTCCCGGGCGGACGCGTCCAGCGCCGCGAGACCCGCGAGCGCCAGGTGAGCCGGGCCTTCGTCGGGCCCGAAGCCGTCTGCGACGGCCAGGATCGTGGTGCCGGCGAAGGCGGCGTCCTGCTGGGCGGGGCGGGTGCCCTGGCCGAGCCGGACGGCCGAGCGCAGCCGGAGGGACTGGGTAGGGGGTGGTCATGGTGGTCTCCCTCGATCTGAGGTCGGTGACGAGGGTGGACACCACGGCGCGCCGGGAGGCCAGGTCTGCCTCCGTCTGGCGCCAGTACGCCTCGACCTCGCGGGCGGCGGCGCCGGGTGGCAGGTCCGCGACGGCGCGGATGCGCGACAGCGGCATGCCGACCAGGCGCAGCCTTGCCACCAGGACCGCCCGCCCGAGCTGGGTGGGCGTGTACCAGCGGTAGCCCGTGAACGGGTCCACGTGGTGGGGCCGGAGCAGGCCGAGCTCGTCGTACAGGCGCAGGGCCTTGGGCGTCAGCCCGCTCGCGCGGGCAAAGTCCCCGATGCTCAGGTGCTCCATGGCGTCATCCTCGTCCGCCGGTGACGGTCACCGGCAGGACGACCCTCGGCGTTGCCCCAGGGGGAAGGTCAAGGGGGTTGCGTACATGCAACAACTGATGCCATCTGATGCGTAACGGCCGTCAGACTGGGACGATTGCCCGACCCCACACCTGCCTGGAGGACCTGAATACGATGTCTGCGACCGTTGCTCCGACCACCCCGCACCACAAGGTGATCGCCACGCTCGTCAGTCCCGCGCGACTTGCCCCGTTCCTGCGGGCCTCGCACGGCGACATCGTCGCGGCGCTCAGGCTGTACCAGTCGAACATCGCCGTCTCGGCCGCGTTCTACGAGGTGCTGCACGTCGTCGAGGTCACGCTGCGCAATGCCATCGATGTTCAAGTGCGCCAGTGGAACTCCACCCAGAAGAACCCCCGCACTGGACTGCTCCATGGGCCTGGGTGGACGTTGGACCCGTCCCGCCTGCTACGCCGGCTCGTCGGCGCACACCTGGACGAGGCAGTCCGCCGGGCCCGCATCGCTGTGGGGCAGTCGGGCAACAGCACCCGTGCCGTGACGCACGACGACGTCGTCGCTCAGCTCTCGATGGGGACCTGGCGTTTCCTTCTGCCCGACCGGGACGCCGGCCGTCAGCGCCTCTGGGACGACGCGATACGGGCAGGGTTCCCGGCGATGCGGCGACCCGTTCAGGAGCTGGTGCGCGACGTCGACGGGCTGTACCGGCTGCGCAACCGCATTGCCCACCTGGAGCCGCTCCTGCCAGCGGGACTTACCCTGCCGCACCTGGCTGCAGCGCGGCACGTCCTTCTCGACATCGATCCGGCGGTGGAGCGCTGGCTCGTCTCGATGCAGCGCGTCACAGGCGTCGTGCGCAAAAAGGCCTAGAAATGCCAAACGGCGCCGCCGGTGAAACCGGCGGGGCCGCGGCCCAACTATAACCAGGAGACCTGCCCTGGCTTTCGTGGACCACTCTAGGCTTGGTCAGCCGGGCGGGCAAGCGGAAGCCTCGGTCAGCCCCTCACCCGCACCACGTCAGGCTCAGCACCGAGCAGCCCAGCTGGTCGCGCCCCGTGAGGAAGCCCAGGTACACGAACCCGGCGAGGAGCCCGCCCGCCACCAGCAGGTTGAGCACCGGGTAGCGCTGGGACCCGATCGCCGGCTGCAGGGCCAGGGCCGCGCCCGCGAGGAGCATCCCGAGGGTGACGAACAGCAACGGCACCTCGACCGACCAGTCGCCCCCGGCCCGTAGCACCGACAGCGCGGGCTGCACCTGCTCGGTGATCACCGTGCGGTACGCCAGGTACGGCAACGCGAAGGCCAGCGCCCCGGCCGCACGCCAGTCGACGATCGTCACCTTCACCGCCACAGGACCCCCCTCGTCCGTCCCAACACCCCTCAGGGCTATGTCCGTTAAGCACCTTGTGGTCCAAGTGTCGGAGAAGAGCAGGCGAACCACCATCCCCCGCCGTGATGTCACACAGGCGTGTCGCCTACGGCGCGCCGACGCGGCACGGCCACCCGGTCCAGGTCCGCGGCGATGTGCAGAGTCCCGGGAAACACCGCCCGGGCCTCCGCCTCGAACTCCCCCGGGTCCGTGTACCGCTGGGAGAAGTGCGTGAGGACCAGCGTCCGCGCGCCGGCGTCGGCCGCGACCTGGGCCGCCTGCCGCGCCGTCAGGTGCCCGTGCTCCTCCGCGAGCGCCCGGTCCCGGTCGAGGAACGTGGACTCGATGACGAGGAGGTCGACGCCGTGCGCGAGGTCGTGGACGGCGTCGCAGAGGCGGGTGTCCATGACGAAGGCGGCGCTCTGGCCGGGACGGGGGACGCTGACGTCCTCGACCGTGACCCGGCCGCGGGCCGTGGTGAGCGTCCCGTCCCGCAGGAGGCGGCCGGCGTCGGGCCCCGCGATGCCGGCCGCCGCGAGCCGGCCCGGGTCGAGGCTGCGCCCGTCGGGCTCGTCGAGGCGGTAGCCGAACGCTTCGAGGGTGTGGTCGAGGCGGGCGGCGCGCAGCGTGGCGGTGCCGTGGACCTCTCCCGGGACGCGCGGCACCGGCCCGTCCGAGCCGAGGCCTTGCAGCACGAGGCGCTCGCGGTGGTAGAAGGACGTGGAGTCGCACAGGTTCCGTACCCAGGCCTCGCCCGACGCCGGGAACGAGACCGGGACCACGTGGGGGACGCCGTCGAGGCTGATCCGCTGGAACACTCCCGCGAGGCCGAGGCTGTGGTCGCCGTGGAGGTGGGTGAGGGCGATGCGGGTCAGGTCGGTGGCGGAGACGCCGGCGTGGAGCATCTGCCGCTGGGTGCCCTCGCCGGGGTCGAACAGGATCGCCTCGCCGTCCCAGTGCAGCACGTAGCCGTTGTGGTTCCGGGTGCGGGTGGGGACCTGGCTGGCGGTGCCGAGCACGACGAGCTCTCTGCGGGACACGCGGGCATCCTCCCACGCGACCCGCCGGGGCGACGCGGGAGCGACGCGCCGAGGCCCTGAACGGCACGCCGGGCGACGCGCCGGGGTAAGCGATCTCCAACCGGACATGGACGTCCGTCCAAGTTCACGGACTGTTCACCCGTCAGGCGCCTTTGCCATCTGGCGCGAAGGTGGCATTCTTCTCCGGCATGCGGGCAGTGGAGCCCGCCAGCTGATCGGAAGGGGAACGATGTCCGCTACGGATGTGCCCGGCGTTTCCCGTGCCATGTCACGGACGCCCGTGTGGAGCCCTGTCACCTCGAGTGCGGCACCGGTCGGCCGCCCGGTCTTCGCGACCGTGGGAATTCGGACGACGGGCATCCAGCCCGACCGCGACCGCATCCGGGAGATCGCGGTGGTCCGGCTGGACGAGCGCGGCGGCGTGGTCGACGAGTGGACCATGATGCCGGACCCCGACGCGGGTTTCACCGACGTCGCGTACGTGCTGCGCGAACGGCTCGCGCGGATGGCGCTCGTGGCGCACCACCCCACCCACACGTCCGAGGTGCTGCGCGTCGAGTACGCCCGGGCGGGTTGGGACCTGCCGGCGCTGGCGACGGTCAGCACCTTCCAGGCCAGCTTCCACTACCTGCCGCACCTGACGCGTCGTCGTCTCGCGGACTGCTGCGCGGCGGCGACCGTGCCGTTCATGGACGTGCGCAGCGCCCTCGGCGAGGCCCGGGCTCTGGCGGGCCTCATGGAGCGTTTCCTCAGCGGCGGCTGGGAGGTGCCGGTGCTCCAGGAGCTCGCGCACGTGCCCGTCTACGCGTGGGTGGTGCCGTGGCCGCACGAGCCCGTGCGCCACGCGATCCCGCCGTCGCTCCTCGCGCAGCCCCTCACCCCGGAGGTCGGGGAGGACGGGCGCCCCTGGACCGTGACTCCCCGGCTCGCGCACCAGCTCGCCGGCCTGGACCTCGGCGGCTCGGTGGCGGCGCCCGGCTCGGCCGCGCACGCGTACGCCGAGCTGCTCGCCGAGGCTGTCGCGGAGGGCCGCCTGGTGCGCCCCGGTGCGGCCGGGGCCGACGACGTCGCGCGCGCGTTCCGTCTCGAGCCCGCCCAGGCGGCGCAGATCCGCAGGAACCTCGTCGTGGCGATGGTCCAGCGTGCGATCCACGACGACGAGTACTCCCAGGAGGAGCGGCAGGACCTGTACGCGGCGTCCCGGCTCCTCGACGTGGGCGAGGAGGTGGTCCTGAACCTCATCCGGCAGGCCACCCCCCTGGAGTTCCCGCCGCTCGAGGAGGAGGGCAGCCACGTGCCGATCTCCACCGAGGGTTCCCGGCCGTCGCAGATCCGGGCGTGGGCCGCCGCGAACGGGTACGACATCGAGCCGCACGAGAAGATCCCGTGGTCGGTGGTGCGCCGGTTCGACGAGGCGTTCGAGGCGCAGCAGGCCAGGGTCCAGGCGCACCTGCAGGCCCAGGCGCAGTACCAGTCCGGCGGGCGGCACTGGGGCTGACGCCCCGAACGCCGAGTGCGTCGGGGGGGGGGGGGGGGGGCCGCCCGGGGCCCCCGCCCCCGCCCCCCCCCCCCCCACCCCGCGGGGGTGGGGGGGGGGGGGGGCGGGCCCCCCGCCCCCCCCCCCCCCCCCCCCGACGCACTCTCTCGGCTCAGGTGCTCAGGAGATCAGGCGTCCGGGAAGCCCTGCGGGTTCTGGGACTGCCAGCGCCAGGTGTCGGCGCACATCTCGTCGAGGGTCCGCGTCGCGGTCCAGCCGAGCTCCTGCTGTGCACGGGTCGCGTCGGCCCAGAAGGCCGGCAGGTCGCCCGCCCGCCGCGGCCCGACGACGTACGGCAGCTCCCGGCCGACAGCACGCTCGAACGAGTGCAGGAGCTCCAGCACCGACGTGCCCGTCCCCGTGCCGAGGTTGAACGGCCGCACGGGCTCGGTCATGGCGTCCAGGTGCTCCAGCGCCGCCACGTGCCCCTCGGCGAGGTCCATCACGTGGATGTAGTCGCGCTCGCACGTGCCGTCCGCCGTCGGGTAGTCGCCGCCGAACACCGTCAGGTGCTCGCGCCGGCCCACCGCCACCTGCGCCAGGTACGGCATGAGGTTGTTCGGGACGCCCTGCGGGTCCTCGCCGAGCTGGCCCGACTCGTGCGCGCCCACCGGGTTGAAGTAGCGCAGCAGCGCGACCTTCCACCCGTCGGTCACCTGCGCCACGTCACCCAGGACGCGCTCGATCATCACCTTCGACTGCCCGTACGGCGACGACGCCGACAGGTGCTCGTACTCCTCGCGGTACGGGACGGGCGCCTTCTCCCCGTACACCGTCGCCGACGACGAGAACACGAACCGTGTCACGCCATGGTTCTTCATCGCCGCGGCCAGGGAGAACGTGCTGTCGAGGTTGTTGCGGTAGTACTCGAGGGGCTTGTCCACCGACTCCCCCACGGCCTTCAGGGCGGCGAAGTGGATGACGGCGTCGAGCTGCTCGGTGGCGAAGAGGCGGTCGGTCGCCGCCGCGTCGGTCAGGTCGATCGCGTGGGCGGGCACGGACCGGCCGGACAGCTCCTCGAGCCGCCCGACCACGCTGGGCTTGCTGTTCGAGTAGTTGTCCGCGACGACGACGTCGTGGCCCGCGGACAGGAGGGAGAGGACGGTGTGGGATCCGATGTAGCCGGCACCGCCGGTGACGAGGACGCGCATGGGCACAACCTACCGGGCGCCGGATCGCCCCGGACCCCTGCCCCAGGACGAACGACGCATATACCCTGCTGCGGTGGCGTACACCGAGCAGCGGACCGACAGGCAGGGGCGGAGCGTCTGGATCGGGCGGTTCCGGGTCGACGGACGCCTCCGCAGCACCCGCACGTTCACCGCCCGCCGCGAGGCCCTCGCCGAGGCGCGCCGGCAGGAGGACGCGGGCCGCACCTCCCAGTGGGTGGACCCCGCAGGCTCGCGGGTCACCCTCACGGAGTGGTTCGAGACGTGGCAGGCCAGTCGCGCCGACCGCGCGCCCCGTACCCTCGAGGCCGAGCGGGAGCGGTTCCGGTCCCTCGTCGAGCCGGTGTTCGGCGCCACGTCGCTGCGCCGCATCTCGCACGAGGACGTCGCTCGCTGGGCGTCGACCATGCCGGCGCCCACCACCGGCGCCGTGGCGTCCCCGGCCCGGCGGCGTGACGCCGTCCGACTGCTCGTCGCGCTGCTCGACGCCGCGGTCGACGCCCGGCGCCTGCCCGCCAACCCCGCCCGCACCCCCTCAGGGCGCGTCCCGTCCCTGCCGCGCGCCACCAAGACCAAGGCGCACCGCTACCTCGGGCACGAGCAGCTGCGCCGCGTGGCCGACGCCGCCGGGCCCGCCGCGGGCGGCGCCGCCCGCACCCTCATCCTGCTCACCGGCCTCACCGGCCTGCGCTGGGGCGAGGTCAGCGCCCTCACGGTGGCCGACGTCGACCCGCTGCGCCGCCGCGTCCACGTCACCAAGGCCTACACCCGCCTCGACGACGGCACCCTCCTCCTCGGCGACACCAAGACGCACGCGCGCCGCGAGGTCCCCCTGCCCACCACCCTCGCGACCGCCCTCGCCGACCTCGCCGCCGGGCGGCGCCCCGGCGACCTCCTCTTCCCCAGCGCGACCGGCACACCGCTGCGCCGCGAGAGCTTCGACCGCTCGGCCTTCCGGCCCGCTGTCGCCGCCGCCGGCTCCGCGGTCACCACCCTCCAGGGCCTCCTCGGCCTGCCCCTGGTCACCGGCCTGTACGACGACGTCACGCTCGCCTGGGTGCGCCGCGCCCAGACGGCCAACGGCCTGCCGGGCACCGGGGTGTCCGACCCCGCGACCTGGGCGGTGCTCGTGGCCGCCGACCCGGTGCGCGACAGGCTCTCCCAGGGCGAGAAGGTGCGCCGCACCCGCCTGCTGACGCAGCTCGGGCGCACCACCCTCGGCCCGGGCGCCGAGGACTTCGCCGACCTGACCCTGCACGACCTCCGGCACACCGCCGCCTCCTTGGCCATCGCCGGCGGGGCCACGGTCAAGGCGGTGCAGCGGATGCTCGGGCACGAGTCGCCGATCCTCACGCTCGCCACCTATGCCGGCCTGTTCGAGGACGACCTCGACCGCCTCGGGGACTCGATGTCGGCCGCCTTCGAGGCGAGCGCCGCCGGGACGGGACCGGGCACCCGTGCGGGCGTCACCTCGATCGGCCCGGCGCGCGCCTGGGCGACGGGCTGACCCGCTCAGGCTCGCGCCGCGGCACGAGCTGCCGGCCGGTGCTGCCGGCAGTCCCGGCGGGTCGCGCGCAGGTACAGGGCGGTGAGCGGGGCCAGCGTGAGCCCCCAGGCGAGGAAGCAGCCGTAGACCAGGTAGAAGACCCACGGAGCGAGCTCGCCGCCCGCCGCCGGCGGAGCGAAGACCATCAGCACCACGCCCGTCACGCTGACCGGCAGCAGCATGAGCGAACCGATGACGCCGAACGTCGCGCTGACGGCGTGCAGCACTCTCTGCCGGGTGGTGACCGGGATCGCGCCCGCCCCCATCACCAGGGTGACGACGATGGCCACCAGACCCATCACGACGGTGTCGCCGTACCCCGGGGAGGCAAGGGTCACGTTGTCGAACGAGTCGCCACGGGTGCCGATCCTCGAGCCCAGCCCCCAGGCGAGCTTGAGCGCGGTGTAGGGCACCGCTGCCAGCACGGCGGCGAACGCGAGCCGGCGCAGCGCGCGCCGGGTGCCCCCGCTGACGGCGGGCGCCTCGGCCTCGACCCGCCCGCACCACGGGCACGTACCCCGGCGCAGCCGGCCCTGCACCACCGACCAGGCGAGCAGGAGCATGCCCGCGGTGACGACGAGCAGGTGCGTTCCCGCCGTCGCCCAGGGGATCCCGACCTCGAAGGGTCCTTCGGCCCCGGTGAGCCGGCTCAGCACCCCGATGACGAGCATCAGGATGGAGTGCGGCACGGCCAGCAGGCTGCCGCTCAGCATCCCGGCCCCCGTGGCCGCGGCCAGGACCGCACGCCACCGCGGGGCGGGTCGTCCGGTGGGCAGCGTGAGCAGGGCGGTGGCCACCGCCATCCCTGCGGCGAACCAGCGTGGTGTGGTGGGCATCTCGACGGGGTCGGCGAGCCCGGCCAGCTCGATGGCACTGAGCGCCCCGCCGGCCAGCAGGCAGGCGAGGGTGACCACCCAGCGCAGCGCCGCGGCACGGGGCGAGGTAGGGGCCTGGGAGAGTGCGGTCGGGAACGTCCTCGGGTCCATGTCGGCCAGCCTGCTGCGCCCGGGGTCCCGGGGGCTCCCGTCCGGGGGTGATCCGTATCCCCCGCGCGGGTGAGATGACACCCGATGCTCACTATGTGCTCATTACGACCTCTCTTGGGTCGGCCCAGTGGCCAGCAATCCGCGAGATCTAGCCGATCAGCCACCATCCCACACCCGCTTAAGGAAAGCGGGTGTGTACTGTTTGCCGTGAAAAGTCGTAGTAGTATCGCACTACTCCTCCTACTACTCCCCCTCAACCGCGAACGAACGACGAACGGACGATCCCAGTGCGCGACAAGGAACGGGTCTTCGAGGCCGCCGACGCCCTGCTGGCCGAGGGCGCCTCCCCCACAGTGACCGCCGTGCGTGAGCGCGCCGGCTGCTCCAACGCGACGGCGACCCGTTATCTGCGCGAGTGGCGCGAGACGCGCGCCGCCGAGCAGGCCGGTGCACAGGCCCTCCCCGAGATCCCGGCACCCGTGGCGCTGCTGGTCGACCGCGGCGTGAAGGGGCTGTGGGCTGCGGCCGTCGAGGCGGCGCGGGCCACCCACGCGAGCGAGCTCACCGCAGCCCGGTCCACCCACGAGGCGCTGTCGGGCGAGGCCGACGAGCTCGCCCGCCGGGCCGACGCCGCCGAGGCCGACCTGGGTGAGGCCCGTGCCACGCTGGCGGTGGTCCGGGAGCAGGCCGAGGCGCTCGAGGCCGCCCGCGCTGCCGTCGAGTCCGAGCGTGCGGCCGCCCAGGCAGCGCAAGCGCGGCTCGAGGGCGAGCTGGCCACGGCCCACGACGCGATCGGCATCCTGCGCACCGAGCTGGAGAAGGCACGCGCGAGCCTGGCCGACGCCGAGCAGAGCAGGTCGGCCGCGGAGAGCGCCCGGGCCGAGGCCGAGGCGGCACGCGCCCAGGCGGAAGGGGCGGCTGCGGGCCTTCGGGAGTCGCTGGCCGACGCCCGCACCTCCCTGGAGGCAGCACGCGCCCAGGCGGCCGAGGCTCAGGCGGCCCGGGGAGCGGCGGAGGCGGAGCGGGCGGCGGCCGCGGCGTCGTCGGCCCGGGCGGAGGCCGAGGTCGCGGCCGCGCGCGAGATGCTCAGCGAGGCCCGGGAGACCGCGCGGCGCGAGCGCGAGGTCGCGGAGCGGGCCCGGGAGGAGCTGGTGGCCGTGCGGGCGGTCGCGGCAGAGGCTGCACGCAGCGCCGAGACGCGGGAGGCCCGTACCGGGGAGACCCGGACGTGAAAGGCAGGGAGTGAAGACTTCTCACTCCCTGCCACAACCAACGTATAACACACAGGGGGTCTTGCCGCAAGACCCCCTCCCCGGCGCAGAATCGGCGACCTCAGCCGAAACTGCGACGACGGGACGCCATGCACCCCCTCACCACCCACGTCTTCGACCTGCCCGAACAGCTGGCGGCCAAGGCCGAGCCGGCGCTCGTCGCGGTCGACGAGCAGCACTTCGCCGACCTCGCGGCAACCCTCCAGGAGTCGGTCGCCGAACTGACCGACCGCCTGGACGCCGCCCGCAGGGCACCGGCCGGCGGCGGGCAGGCGGCGTTCGACCGCGACCAGGAGGTCCACCGCCTCACCGCCCGCCTCCGGATCCTGCAGCGGTTCGGCCTCGACCTGTGCCTCGGCCGCATGGTGGCCACGGACGGGTCGGACCCGGTGTACGTGGGACGGCTCGGTCTCACCGACGCGGGCGGGCGGCGCCTGCTCGTCGACTGGCGCTCCCCCGCGGCCGAACCGTTCTTCGGCGCCACCCACGCCCACCCCATGGGCCTGGCGAGCCGACGCCGCTACCGCTGGACCGACGGCCGGATCAGCGACTACTGGGACGAGGTCTTCACCCCCGACGGCCTCGAGGGGAACGCCGCGCTCGACGACCAGTCCGCGTTCATCGCCAGCCTCGGCAGCGAGCGGTCCGACCGGATGCGCGACGTTCTCGGCACCATCCAGGCCGACCAGGACGCCATCATCCGCGCCGGGTCCCGCGGCGCCCTCGTCGTCGACGGCGGACCGGGCACCGGCAAGACCGTCGTCGCCCTGCACCGCACCGCCTACCTCCTCTACTCCGACCCGCGCCTGGGGCACCGGCGGGGCGGCGTGCTGTTCGTCGGCCCGCACCAGCCCTACCTCGCCTACGTCGCCGACGTGCTGCCCAGCCTCGGCGAAGAAGGTGTGCGGACCTGCACGCTGCGCGACCTCGTGCCGGAGGGCGCCGCCGCCGTGCCCGAGACCGACCCCGAGGTGGCGCGGCTCAAGGCCGACGCGCGCATGGTCGCGGCCGTCGAGCCCGCCGTGCGGCTCTACGAGACGCCACCCACCCAGGGCCTGGAGGTCGAGACCCCCTGGGGCGACGCCTGGCTCAGCAGCGCCGACTGGGCCGAGGCGTTCGAGGCCGCCGAGCCGGGCACCCCGCACAACGACGCCCGCGACCAGGTGTGGGAAGCGCTCGTGACGATCCTCGTCGACAAGCTCCTTCAGGCCGACGACCCGGACGCCGGACCCGACGACGCGTACGCCGCGCTCGACGACGGGCTCGGCGGGGACCCGTACGGCGAGGCCGTTCCCGGCGAGGACGACGAGTTCGACGCCTACGGCCGCGGCGGCGGTGAGGTCCCAGCGGCGGCGCTCCGCACGGCGCTCGCGGCCGACCGGGAGCTCACCCGGGCGTTCGGCCGGGCGTGGCCGCTGCTTCACCCGACCGACCTCGTCGGCGACCTGTGGGAGGTGCCCGCGTACCTGCGCCGGTGCGCCCCCTGGCTGACACCTGAGGAGATCGAGGCGCTGCAGCGCGCGGAACCCCAGGCGTGGACCGTGTCCGACCTGCCGCTCCTCGACGCGGCGCGGCAGCGCCTCGGCGACCCCGAGGCGTCACGGCGGCGCCGTCGGCAGGAGGCTGCCGCCGCGGCCGAGCGGGCACGGATGGCCGACGTCGTGGACGACCTCGTCGCCACGGACGACTCCGACATGGGCGTGATGCAGATGCTGCGCGGCCAGGACCTGCGCGGGGCGCTCGTCGACGGCGCCGCGATGCCGGACGTCGCCGGCCCGGACGCGCTCGCCGGCCCGTTCGCGCACGTCGTCGCGGACGAGGCGCAGGAGCTCACCGACGCCGAGTGGCAGATGCTGCTGCTCCGCTGCCCGTCGCGGAGCCTGACGATCGTCGGCGACCGGGCGCAGGCCCGGCACGGGTTCGCCGGGTCCTGGGAGGAGCGGCTCGCCCGCGTGGGGCTCGACCGGGTGGAGGTGGCCTCCCTGACGATCAACTACCGGACGCCCGAGGAGGTCATGACGGAGGCCGAGGCGGTCATTCGGGCGGCGCTGCCGGACGCCAACGTGCCGACGTCGGTGCGGCGCGGCGGCGTTCCGGTGGTGCACGGGTCCGTCGCGTCGCTCGCCTCCGTGCTCGACGCGTGGCTGGCGGGTCACGCCGAGGGGACGGCATGCGTCATCGGCGCTGACGGAGCGCTCGCCGAGGTGGACGAGGTGCTGGCGGCGCGGCCGCGGGTCCGCTCGCTGACGCCCGAGCTGTCGAAGGGCCTCGAGTTCGACCTGGTCGTGCTGGTGGACCCCGAGACGTTCGGGTCCGGGACCGAGGGTGCGGTGGACCGCTACGTGGCGATGACGCGAGCCACGCGGGAGCTGGTGGTGCTCACGAGTTCCTGAGGCGGCGCCCGCCGAGAACCTGCCGGGCCGATCGCTCGGCGCGGGGTCGGTCAGGCGGCGAGCGCGTGGCCGATGGCGCGCACCAGGCCGGTCGTGTTGATCGCGCCCTTGCGGTAGCGCTCGACGGCGGCGGTGAGGGCCTCGCTGATGTCGCGCGGCGCCCGGTTCGACCGGCCCGCCGCGGTCCAGATCTCCCGGTCGAAGACGCGCACCCGCCGCGCCGGTCCCCGGTACAGGCGACCCGCCAGCACGGGCTGCGCCCCGGTCTTCGGGGCACCACCCGGGCCGACGACGATCACGGGGCCCGTCACGTTCGCCTCCGCCTGGCTGCGACGGGCGGCGACGACCGCCGCCTCGGCCTCGCGCAGCGCGGCGAGCCGGGAGGCGCGGTAGCGGGCGCCCGGGTTCCACCGGTGCGCGGGGTCCGGCGGGGCGAGGTCGATCTGGAGCTGGACGCCGACGGGCTCGCGCCGGGGGGCGCGGGCAGGTTCCGGCGCCGCGGGCTGGGCGTCCTCCGCCGCGGGCTCAACCGCGGGGGGCGGCGGGACGGGCGGGAGGGCCGGCTCCTCCCCCGGGGGCGGCGGGACGGGGGCGTGGGCGGCGTCGGGCTCGGGCAGGTTCGCCTTCAGCATGGCGATGATCCGGCCGACCTCGCCGGTGCTCGTGCGCGAGGCGTCGTCTTTCTCCGCCATCGTGACCACTCCCCTCGTCCGGCTGAGCGCGACGGTGACCGGTGACGCCGTCGTGCCCGTATCGTCCCTCATGCCGCGACGGGACGGCAAGCCTGGGGAAACTCCCGGTCAAGATCGCCCAGGGGACCTGCTCCGCCGACCTGTCAGTTCTTGCCCAGCAGGTCCAGGAAGCTCGGCGTGCTGGCGAACGGGTCGGCCGGGCCCTCGTTCTCCCGGGCCGACGCCCGCGCAGCCAGCGCCTTGCCCGCCCGTTCGATGCGCTGGGGCAGGGGGTTGACGTCGTCGTGCTTGCTCTCCGCGGGGGTGCCGCCGGAGGTGGCCCAGTCGTCGGTGGCCGCGAACACGGAGGTGGGGATCACGTCGGCCCGGAGGTATGTGAGCAGCGGCCGCACCGAGTAGTCCAGGGCCAGCGAGTGGCGGGAGGTTCCGCCGGTCGCCCCGAGCAGCACGGGCATGCCGGTGATCGAGTCCTTGTCGAGGATGTCGATGAACGACTTGAACAGCCCGGAGTACGTGGTCGTGAACAGCGGCGTGACGAGGATGAGCCCGTCGGCCTTGGTCAGGATGTCGATCGCCCGGGCCAGCTCGCCGGTGGCGAACCCGGTGAGCATGGCGTCGACGACGGCGTGCGCGTGGTCACGCAGCTCGATGGTCTCGACGTCGACGGTGTGGCCGAGGGCCTCCAGCTCGCGCGCCGTCGCCCCCGCGAGGCGGTCGGCGAGCAGGCGGGTCGACGACGGCTGCGACAGCCCGGCGGAGACGACGACGATCGTGCGTTCGCTCATGGTGCGGGTTCCTCCCTGGGAGTCTGGATCGGCCTCAGAGACCGAAAGCCTTGCCCGACGCGGCCTGCTGGGACTCGGGAGAGCCCTCCTCGGCACGGCGACCGGTCCACGTGTCCTCTGTTCCGCCGACGTGTCCGGCGCCGGCCTCACCGGCAGCCTGGGCGCGGGCGACGCGCTCGGCGTGCGTGGGCGGGTTGGCCGGCACGCCCTCGGGACGCTTGGCCTCGACGATCTTGCGCAGCTCCGGCACGACCTCCCCGGCCAGCAGGTCGATCTGGTCGAGCACCGTCGTGAGCGGCAGCCCCGCGTGGTCGATGAGGAAGAGCTGACGCTGGTAGTAGCCCACCTCGTCCACGAAGGCGCCGTAACGGTCGATGACCTGCTGCGGGGAGCCGACGGTGAGCGGGGTCTCGCGCGTGAAGTCCTCCATCGACGGCCCGTGGCCGTACACCGGGGCGTTGTCGAAGTACGGGCGGAACTCGTCCCACGCCGCCTGCGAGCTCTTGCGCATGAACACCTGGCCGCCGAGGCCCACGATCGCCTGGTCGGCGCGGCCGTGGCCGTAGTGCTCGTAGCGCTCGCGGTAGAACGTCACCATCTGCTTGGTGTGGCTCATGGGCCAGAAGATGTTGTTGTGCAGGAACCCGTCGCCGTAGTACGCGGCCTGCTCGGCGATCTCGGGGCTCCGGATGGAGCCGTGCCACACGAACGGCGGCACGCCGTCGAGAGGACGCGGGGTCGAGGTGAAGCCCTGCAGCGGAGTGCGGAACTTACCCTCCCAGTCGACGACGTCCTCGGTCCAGAGGCGGCGCAGCAGCGCGTAGTTCTCGATGGCCAGCGGGATGCCCTGGCGGATGTCCTGCCCGAACCACGGGTACACCGGCCCCGTGTTGCCGCGGCCCATCATGAGGTCCATGCGGCCGTCGCTGATCACCTGGAGCATGGCGTACTCCTCGGCCAGGCGGACCGGGTCGTTCGTGGTGATGAGCGTCGTCGCCGTCGACAGCGTGATGTTCTTGGTGACGCCGGCGAGGTAGCCCAGCATCGTCGTCGGCGAGGACGCGACGAACGGCGGGTTGTGGTGCTCCCCCGTGGCGAAGACGTCGAGCCCGGCCTCGTCGGCATGCTTGGCGATCGCGAGGATGCTGCGGACCCGCTCGGTGTCGTCCGGAGTGTGACCCGTGGTCGGGTCGGTGGTGACGTCGCTGACGGTGAAGATCCCGAACTGCATGATGAGCTCCTGCGGCTGGCTTGCGGCCGGTCGGCCGCCCCCTCTGTTCATGCTTTTGCATGTACATGCGCCTCAACCCCGCGGCGGCCCCGGATGTTCCCGGCGGGAACGCGTGAGATCGGGCACAATGAGTCCGCTTTGCCTGAGTTCGCGTTGGCCGTGTGCGGGCACGGCGCGTAGCCTGGTCAGGCGCTCGCGGACGGGAAGAAGTCCCGCCGCAGGACCGCCCGCCGCAGCACCAGCGTCCCACGAAAACGGGAGCCGGAGCCGTTACGGGCCACACCAGCACCGATCCCACGGACCGTCTCAGGTCGCCGGAGCAATTATCCGGAACATTTGACGAGGGTCCCGGCGTTGGCACTACGGACCTTTTCCCGAGACCCTGGAGGACGACATGGCTGACCGCTCCCTGCGAGGAATGAGCATCGGTGCCAAGAGCATGGAGTCCGACGAGGGCGTGGACTTCGCCCCGCGGTTCCAGGCGTACTACGACTGCCCCAACGGGCACACCATCATCCTCCCGTTCTCGACCGACGCCGAGGTTCCCGCGGTGTGGGAGTGCCGCTGCGGCGAGGAGGCGCTCCTGCGTGACGGTGAGCGTCCCGAGCCCAAGGCCACCAAGCCGGCTCGTACGCACTGGGACATGCTGCTGGAGCGTCGCACGGTGAAGGAGCTCGAGGAGCTTCTCGACGAGCGCCTCGAGCTGCTCCGCGCTGGCAAGCTGCGCCGCAGCGCCTGACGCCTCCGGGCCCGCGCCGGGCCGGGCACTGCTCGCGGGTACACGTATGGCCGCTCCTCCGTCGGGAAGGGCGGCCATACGTGTACCCACAGCGAGGCGGGCGGGTGGGCTGGTCGTGGGTCAGGCGGTGCGCGCCCTTGACCTCGACCGCGCGTTCGTCACGATGCCGCCGATCACCAGCAGCGCGGCCAGGGCGCTGGTCGTCCAGCCGAGCCAGTACCCGACGCGGACCGCCGGCGTGAGCTCGGTGCGCAGCGGCAGGTCGGCGAGCAGCTGGTCGGCGGTGAACAGCGAGGTGGACTCGAGCAGCGTCCCGTCGGCGGCGATGATGCCGCTGACGCCCACGGTCGAGATCTGCACGGTCGAACGGCCCGTCGTGATGGCCTGCATGCGCGAGATGGCGAGCTGCTGCGTCGACTCCGGCGTGAACCCGAACGAGGCGTTGTTCGTCGGCACGATGAGCACCTCCGCGCCCCGTTCGACGGAGTCGCGCACGATCTCCTCGTACGCCACCTCGAAGCAGATCACCGTGCCGAGCCGCACGTCGCGCCCCAGCCGTTCGACGGGCAGGTCGATGATCCCGGGGTCGGAACCGGGGAGCATGTCGGTCTGCACCCGGTCCACCTGGGCGGAGAACATCCGCGCGAACGACCGGATGGGGATGTACTCGCCGAACGGCACGGGGTGCTGCTTGGCGTACCGCTGGGTGACACCCTCCCCGGGCTGCCAGAGCAGCAGCACGTTGTACCGGCCGCCCGTCTCCGGCCACTCCTGCGCGCCCACGAGGATGGGCGCCGCGACGTCCACGGCGGCCTCGTCGATGTCGCGGGCCACGTCGCGGGTGGTCTGCGGGTCCAGGTCCGACCCGTTCTCCGGCCACAGCACCACGTCCAGGTCGCCGGGCCCGACCTGGTCGAGCAGCGCGCGCGTCCCGTCCAGGTGGTTGTTCAGCACCTCGGCACGGTTGGCGAACGACCCGAGCCCCGGCTCCCCCACGTTGCCCTGCACGGCGCCCACCTGCAGCACCTCGTCCGTGGGGTCGTCGGGCGAAGGCAACGGCAGAGCCAGCGGGCCGACGACGATCGCGGCTCCCAGCACCACGGCTCCCGCCGCGGCGCCCCACCCGGCTGCGGGCGTCCGGGCACCCTGCGCTCCACCAGCGTCGTCACTCTGCGTCGACACGGTTGACGCAGAGTGACGGAGCCCGAGCAGCGCACGGAGCCCGGCGCCGGCGAGCTGCGCCACGAGCGCGCTCACCAGCACCACGAGGAACGTCACGAGCACCGCGCCGCCGAGCCAGGCGGCCCTGCCCAGGGGTGCGTCGACCATGGCCCAGGCCAGGCGCCCCCACGGGAACCCGCCGAACGGCACCTCGGACCGCCACTGCTCCACCGCGGCGAACAGCAGCGCGAACGCCGCCGCCCGGGCGAGCCCGGACCAGGCGCGCTGAGGCAGCCAGGTGTCCAGCGCCCGGCGCACCCACGACCAGAGGAGGCCGAGCACCGCGAAGAACGAAGCCTGCAGGAGGCTCACAGCGATCCAGGGCACGGCGTCCGTGGAGACGTTGGACCACCAGAGGTGGGTGAGGAAGAACGCCAGGCCGAAGATCAGGCCGACGAACAGGTTCCACCAGGCTCCTCGCCGTCCGAGGACGAACCAGAGGAGGGCTACCGCGACGAACGCGGCGGGCCAGAAGGCGACGTCGGGAAAGGCCGCCCAGAGGGCGAGCCCACCGACCGGCGCGAGGAAGAGGGTCAGCAGCCGGGACGGCTCGCGGTGGATCACGGGCGCAAGCCTAGCCAGTAAACCTGGAGGTCCCGCTCACTCGAACGTGTCGAACAGGACCACCCCGTCGCGCAGCGTGTGGAGGCACTCGGGGGTGGCGGCGTCCGGGGCGAGGTCGGGCAGCAGGGGCGAACCGGCGCGCGCCTCCTCGCTCCACGAGCTCAGCCGTCCCGGGACGCTCTGCACGCCCAGACGCTCCGCCCGCCACACCGCCAGGTGCGCCGGCGCGCCCACGCGCAGCTCGCCCGCCCCCGTGTGGTCCAGGCCTGCCAGACGCCACCCGGCGCGGGTGTGCGCCCGGAACGCCGCCCGCGCCGACACCCGCTGGTCCGGGTCCTCGTGGCTGGTCGCCGCCCGGACCCCGGCCCACGGGTCGGCCGGGGTCACCGGCGTGTCCGACCCGTACGCCACCGGCACGCCCGCCCCGGCAAGGTCGGCGAACGGCAGGAGCGAACCCGCCCGCACCGCGCCCAGGCGCGACGCGTACATGCCCGAGGAACCACCCCAGGCGGCACCGAACGCCGGCTGCAGCGACAGGCTCACCCCGTGCAGCAGCAGCACCCCCAGTGCGTTCGCGTCCACGAACAGCGCGTGCTCGATCCGGTGGTGCGCCGCCCGCAGCGCGCCCGGCCCGTCCACCTCCGCCGCCACCTGCAGGCCGAGCACGACCTCGTCCATCGCCCGGTCGCCGATGACGTGGAACCCGGCCTGCTTGCCCACCGCCGTCACCGCCGACAGGTGGTTCGCGACCTCCTCGGCCGACAGGTACAGCTCGCCGTACCAGGCCTCCCCCGCCGGACCCGACATGAGGTCCGAGTATGGGGTCCGCAGCGCGGCCGTGCGCGACCCCAGCGACCCGTCCACGTTCAGGTCCCCGCCGATGCCCGTGAGCCAGGGGAGCTCCGCCAGGAGGGAGCGCGCGTCGTCCGCCGTCTCGCACAGCTCACCCCGGTACGCGGCGACGTGCGGCAGGCCGTTCGCGGGGTCCGCCGTCAGCGCCATCAGCTCGGCCAGGCCCGCCCGCGTGTCCACGTGGGGTGCGCTCATCTCGTGCACGCCCACGATGCCCTGCCGGGCCCAGCCCTCCAGCGCTCGCCGGTACGCGCGCGTGCGGCGCGCCGGCGTGACGTCCTGCGCCAGGTCGCGCGCCACGTGGTGCGCCTCACCCGTCACCGTGCCGTCCTCGGCCAGACCCGGCGTCCCGCTCAGGCCCGCCCGCTCCACCAGCGACGTCGAGATGACCGCCGAGTGCACGTCCACCCGCGCCGCGTACACCGCACGACCACCGCACGCCGCGTCCAGCTCCGACCGGGAGAACGCCCGGCCCTCCGGCCACGTCTGCTCGTCCCACCCGAACGCGAGCAGCACCTCCTCGCCCGCCGGGTCCTCCGCGGCGAGCTTGCGTGCGCCCAGGTGCAGCGCGGCGAGCGCGTCCGCCAGGGAGCGCACGCCGGCGCCCGCGGAGAGGTCCACCGCCTGGGAGGAGAGCCCGGTCTCGAGCGTGTGCACGTGGGCGTCGACGAACCCCGGGGCCACGAGCGCGCCGTCGAGGTCGATGACGCGGTCGGCGCGGGCGGCGAGCCCGGCAGCGGTGTCGTCGGAGCCCAGCCAGGCGACCACGCCGTCATCCACGAGGATGGCCTCGGCGAAGGGGTCGACGGACGAGTGGACGACGCCACCCCGGTACAGGATCGAACGTGCTGGCTGACTCACGGTGGGACTCTATGTGATTACAGGCTGGAGTACGCCACCACACCTCGAAGAACTTGGTCCTGTGCCTTGCGGGCGGTGGTCCGCAGCACGGGCGACGGCGCGGCGCCGGCGAGCTGGTCCAGCACGTCGACGACCTGCTTGCACCAGCGCACGAAGTCACCCGCCGCGAGGTCGGAGCCCTTGAGGACGGCGTCCAGGCCCTTGCCGGACGCCCAGCGGTGCACGGCGGCGACCATCCCGTCGTCGAGCGGGCCCGTCGACGAGATGCCGTGCGCCTGCTCCAGGTCGTCCACCTCGGACCAGACCCGGGTGGTGGCGTCCAGCGCCCGCGCGAGGCGGCCGGTGGGCCCGCCCGGCAGGTATGGCTCCACCGGGTCGTCGCGCCGGCCCTGGTACACCACGGTCGACACGGCGGCGGCGAGGCCGGGGGCGTCGAGCCCGTCCCACACGCCACGGCGCAGGCACTCCGCGAGGAGCAGGTCGTTCTCGGCGTAGAGGCGGCGCAGCCAGCGGCCGTCGTCGGTCACGCGGAGCCCGGCCTTGGCGCTGCGGTCGAGGTAGCCGAGCTCGAGGAGCACGTCGCACGTCTTGTCGAACACGCGCGCGATCGAGCCGGTGCGGCCCTCGACGCGGCGCACGAGCTGGTCGTGCTCCTTCTTGAGGCGGCTCCACCGCTCGGCCCAGCGGGCGTGGTCGTCCCGGTCGGGGCAGGCGTGGCAGGGGTGGGCGCGCAGCTGCTTGCGCAGGCGTGACAGCTCGGCGTCGCTCGCCGCGTCGCTGCCGCCGGAGGGCCGGCCCGAGCGGGCACCCCGGTCCCGCGGGTCGGAGACGGCGCCCAGGGCCGCCCGCATCGACGACACGAGGTCGCGCCGGGCGGCGGGCTGGCGGGCGTTGAACGTCTTGGGGACGCGCACGGTGGTGACGGTGCGCAGGCCGCCGGGCGCGTCGGCCAGCGTGAGCTTCTTCACCTGCCGCTCCTGGGTGAGCACGGTGGGGCGGGGACCGTCGAAGCCACCCGGCTCGCCGGGGTCGAGCACGAGCACGTAGCCGCGGCGACGGCCTGACGGGACCTCGACCACGTCTCCCCGTCGCAGCTTCTCGAGCGCCGCGATGACCTGGGCGCGCTGTGTGCCGGCCTCGGCGCGGGAGAGCTCCTTCTCGCGGTCGCCGATGGCGGTCCGGATGGCCATGTACTCGGCGAAGTCGCCGACGTCGCACGTCATCGCCTCGGCGTAGCCCTCGAGGGCCTCGGCGTGGGCCTGGGCCTGCTTGGCGAGCCCCACCACGCCGCGGTCAGCCTGGAACTGGGCGAACGACGTCTCCAGCACCTCGCGCGCCCGGTCGCGGCCCACCTGGGCCACGAGGTTGACCGCCATGTTGTACGTGGGGCGGAAGCTGGAGCGCAGCGGGTACAGGCGCTTGGACGCGAGGCCGGCCAGCGCAACGGGGTCGAGCGCCCCGTGGTCGACGACGACGGCGTGCCCCTCGACGTCGATCCCGCGGCGCCCGGCCCGGCCGGTGAGCTGGGTGTACTCCCCCGGCGTGACCGGGACGTGCGCGGAGCCGTCCCACTTGACCAGCTTGTCGAGCACCACGGACCGCGCGGGCATGTTGATGCCCAGCGCCAGGGTCTCGGTGGCGAACACGACCTTGACGAGGCCGCGCGAGAACAGCTCCTCGACGGTCTCCTTGAACACGGGCAGCATGCCCGCGTGGTGCGAGGCGATGCCGCGCGCCAGCGCCTGCGACCAGGACCAGTACCCGAGCACGTCGAGGTCCTCCGGCGGGATCGCCGCGGTGCGCTGCTCGGCGAGCTGGCGGATCTCCGCCTCCTCCTGCGCGGAGGTGAGCTTGAGGCCCGCCTTCAGGCACTGCTCCACGGCCGCCTCGCAGCCGGCGCGCGAGAAGATGAAGTAGATGGCGGGCAGCAGGTCGTCGTGCGCCAGGGCGTCGATGACGACGAAGCGCGGCGGGGTGCGGCGGCTGGGCACGCCCTGGTTGCCGCCTGCCGGTCCGCCGGGACCACCGGGGCCGGTGCGGCGCCCGCCCGGGCCGCGGTAGCCCCGGTCGCCGCGGCCCCGATAGCCGCGCCCGCGGCCACCGCGCTCGTCCCGGTCGCCACCATGCCCGCCCCGGAAGGCGGCCAGCAGGTCGGGGTTGATGGGCGGCGTCACGCCGGGGTCGGTGACGTCCACGTGCCCGCCGTACAGGTCGAGCAGGCGGGGCACGCCCCGCGGCTCGGGTGACGACAGCAGCACGTGCTGCCACAGCGGCACGGGGCGGTGCTCGCTCACCACGACCGCCGTGTCGCCGCGGACCATCTCGAGCCAGTCGCCGAACTCCTCGGCGTTGGACACCGTGGCCGACAGCGACACGAGCTGCACGTCGTCGGACAGGTGGATGATGACCTCTTCCCACACCGGGCCGCGGAAGCGGTCGGCGAGGTAGTGCACCTCGTCCATCACCACGTACGCCAGGCCGTCCAGCGTGGACGAGCCCGCGTAGAGCATGTTGCGCAGCACCTCGGTGGTCATGACCACGATGGGCGCGTCGCCGTTGATCGTGGAGTCGCCCGTGAGGAGACCGACGTTGTCGGCGCCGTGACGGCGCACGAGGTCGCCGTACTTCTGGTTCGAGAGGGCCTTGATGGGCGTGGTGTAGAACGCCTTGCGTCCGCTGGCCAGCGCCAGGTGCACGGCGAACTCGCCCACCACGGTCTTGCCGGCGCCGGTGGGCGCGGCGACGAGCACGCCGCGGCCCTCCTCGAGCGCCGTGCAGGCGCGGACCTGGAAGTCGTCGAGCGTGAAGCCGAGGATCTCGCGGAACTTCGCGAGCTCGCCGGTGTTCGCCTGCTTCTCGGCCGCTGCGCGGGCCTGGGCGGCGGCGAACCGCTCGGCGGGGCTGAGCTGCGTCATACGCCCAGCCTACGGGCGACCGCCCACACCCCCCGCCAGAACGCGCAGCGCCCCGGGCCGCACCTCCGCACGCAGGGGCAACGCCCCGAGCAGCTCACCGTCGGCGTACGCGGCCGGCGGGTGCCCGACGTCGGCCGCGGGCCTCGCCTCCACCGTCACCGCCCGGCACCGCACCACGTGCACCGCCGGGTGCGACAGGTGCCGGCCGTTCGCGAGCAGGCGCGGGAACAGCAGCGCGGCACCGGTCCGGTCGAGGCCGGCGGCGACGACGACGTCGAGCAGGCCGTCGTCGGTCCGTGCGCCCGGGGCGACGAGCATGCCGCCGCCGATGCGGGGGCTGTTGGCGCAGGTGACGATCGCGGCGTCGCCGCTCCAGGCGACCGTGCGGCCCACGGGGCCGCGCTGGACGGCCGGGAGCGCGCCGGGCAGGGTCACGCGGTCCTCGTGCGGCACGCCCTCGAACGTGAGGCGGTACCCGTAGCGGGTGTAGGTCGCGAGGGCGCCGAGGGCGGCAACCGTGTACCGGGAGCGGCCGCGCGGGTGCACCATCGCGTTGGCGCGGGCGTTGACGGCGGCGTCGAGCCCGGCGGAGAGGGCCCCGGCGTACCACGTGCCGCCGTCGGCCCCCGCGCGGGCGACGCGGCCCGTGACGTGGACCGCGTCCACGGCGCGGACGCCCGACGCGCCCTCGGCGAGGTACGCGTGGAGCGCGTCGCAGGCGTGCCGGGTGGTGAGGGAGGGCAGGCCGAGCGCGGTGGCGAAGTCGTTGCCGGTGCCGACCGGGACGATGCCGAGCGGGACGTCCGTCCCGGCCACGACCTGGAGGCCGAGGTGGACCATGCCGTCGCCGCCCACCACGACGAGGGCGTCGAGCTTCTGCTGCAGGGCGCGCTGCGCCCGCTCGGAGGCGAGGGCGGCGCTGCGCCCGGAGAGGTCCCAGACGTCGTGCCCGGCGGTATGGAGGTAGTCGATGACGGCCTGACCGGCGACGCGACCGCGTCCCTTGCCGGCGGACGGGTTCACGACGACGCCCAGGCGTCGTCGCCCGGGCGTCGTGGAGGAGGTGCTCACGCCACGTCAGCGTAGCGGCGTTCGACCTGCCGGTCGTGCATGATCGCGATGCCCACCGCGGCGAAGTAGAGCAGGCAGATGGGCAGCGCCACCAGGATCATCGTGAGCGCGTCCGGGGTGGGGGTGATGATCGCCGCGAAGGTGAATGCGATGAGCACCGCCCACCGCCAGCCCGCCAGGAGGCTCGTGCCCTGGACGATCCCCGCGAAGTTCAGCCCCACCAGCACCACCGGCGACACGAACGACAGCCCGAACGCCAGGATGAGCCGCATCACGAAGCTCAGGTACTCCTGTGCGTTGTTGAGGTTCGACGTGTCGTCGGGCACGAAGCCCGTGAGGATCCCCACCGCGTGCGGCAGCACCAGCCACGCCATGTAGGCGCCCGCGAGGAACAGCGGCACCGCGGCGCCCACGAAGCCGAACGCGTAGCGCCGCTCCTTCGACGTGAGACCCGGCGTGACGAACGCCCACAGCTGGTACAGCCACCACGGGCACGTGACGAACACGGCCAGGAACAGCGACACCTTGATCTTGGTGTCCAGGGCCGCCGTGAGGCCCGTGAAGTTCAGCGTGACCGGGATGTCACGGGCCTCCGACGCCGCCTTGAGCGGCGCCTGCAGGAGCTGCATCAGCGGGTCGTACGCATACCAGCCGAGGACAGCGCCCAGCACCAGGCCGACAGCGACCAGGACGAACCGCTTCCGGAGCTCGAGCAGATGCTCGAGAAGCGACATGCGGCCGTCGGCCGGTCGCTTGGTACGGACAGGCACAGGCTATGCCTTGGGGCTCTCGTCGTCCTTCACGACCGACTGCGCCGTGGCAGCGGTGGTGGGGGTGCTGGAGGTGTTCGGGGTGGCGTCGACCTTGGTGTCGTTGGCAGGGGCGTCCTTCTTGCCCTTGTCGTCGCGCAGGTCGTTGATCTCGCTCTTGAAGATCTTCATCGACTGGCCGACGCTCTTGGCGAGGCCCGGCAGGCGGGTGGACCCGAAGAGCAGCAGGACGATGACAAATACGATGAGCCAGTGCTGCCACTGCATGGCGCCCATGGTGTGATCCCCTTCCGGGACGATGGTGGTACGCCCGATCTTAGTCAGTCCTGAGGGGCGCGGAGGTAGCGTCCCGGTGGACGGAAGGTTGCGTGGGTTTGTGGGCGTGCCGCGACGACGGCGTGTCGGGGGGCCAGCGGCCCGACGGCGCGGGATGCTGCGGGGCGTGCTGACCTTCCGGTGGTTCGCGGCCCCCGTCCCCGACTCCCTGCCCGTGTCCCAGGTCTACGGCTGGTGCTTCGCCGAGTGCGGACGCGTCCTCCTGCGGGACGACGCCGGAAAGATCGGCATGCCGGGCGGCAAGCCCGAGCCCGGGGAGACCCGGGAGGAGACCCTCCACCGGGAGGCGATGGAGGAGTGCCAGGTGGTGCTCGAGTCTCCCGTGTACCTCGGGTACCAGCACGTGACCCCGTCCGACGGCGCTCCCCCGTTCGCCCAGCTCCGGTACGCGGCGCGGATCTCGTCGTTCCTCCCCCGCGCCGTCGACCCCGACAAGGGGCGGATGTACCGGCGGCTCCTCACCCCCGTGCACCGGGCGCCCGCCCGGCTCGACTGGGGCGTGCCCAACCTGCTCCAGGCGGCCGCCGCCGCTCTCGTGGCGGAAACACGGCTCGGGCTCGACCCCGACGCGAGCGGGGTGGACGGGTACCGGGACTGAGCCCTCCCGGTCCCGGGCCGGGCGCCCGCGGACCCGCTCAGCCCCGGGCCTCCCGGCGGGCCCGACGCGCCTCGACGGCCGCGTCACGAGCCGCCCACGCGTCCGCGACCGGGCCGAGGTGGGCCAGCTTGTCCGGGTTGATGATGCCGCGAACCGTCTGGATCCGGCCGTCGAGCACGTCCAGGGCCAGGATCGCCAGGATGCTCCCGTCCGCCGTGTGGAGGATCGCGCCCGGCTGCTGGTTGACGTCGAGCTCCTCGAGCGTGATCCCCGTGCCGAACATCGCGGGCGAGTACGCGGCGAGCACCCGCGCCACGTTCTCGGCGCCCACCACGGGCCGGGTCAGGGCCGGGCCCTTGCCGCCACCGTCCGCGACCGACTGCACGTCCGCCGCGAGCAGCTCCTTCAGCCCGTCCACGTCGCCCGCCCGCAGCGCGTCGAAGAACCGCGCCGCGAGCTCCTCCCGCTCCCGGCGGTCGGCCTCGAACCGCGGCCGACCCTCGTCCATGTGCCGCCGCGCCCGCACCGCAAGCTGCCGGCACGCCGCCTCCGACCGCTCCACCGCGCCCGCCACCTCCGCAAAGCTGAACCCGAACACCTCCCGCAGCACGAACACCGCCCGCTCCAGCGGGCTCAGCCGCTCCAGCAGGACCAGCGCCGCCATCGACACCGAGTCCGCAAGCTCCGCCGCGCGCTCCGGCACCTGGAACGTGTCGTTCACCAGCGGCTCCGGGAACCACGGCCCCGGGTACGCCTCCCGGCGCACCCGCGCCGACCGCAGCACGTCCAGCGAGACCCGCGTCACCACCGCCGACAGGAACGACTTCACCGACACCGGCTCCGTCGTCGTCGACTCGTAACGCAGCCACGTCTCCTGGACCGCGTCCTCCGCCTCCGTCACGCTGCCGAGGATGCGGTACGCGATCGCGAACAGCAGCGGACGCAGCTCCGTGAACTCCTCGGTACGGGTCATCGGAATCAGCCTGCCATCCGGTCGGTGGTGGCGCGGGGCGCGGCGCTCGCGGCCTCGTCTGTCTTGTCGCCTGCACCCGGCCAGCGCGTCATGCCTGGCGTGCGCCGCTCCCACGCCGTCGCGCGTTCGACGCTGAACAGCTGGACCCGCTTCATCGCCGCGCCGGCCCGGCCGGTGAGCGTGAGGCCGGCCGCGACGTCGTCGGGCCCCGTGCGCTGGAAGACGCCGTCCCGCCCGCCCAGGCTCACGCTCCGGCCGACGAAGCCGAGGTCGAGGGCGGCGGGGCGGCCGTCGTCGGGCACCAGGCCCAGGCTCTCCGCGCGCAGGGCGTCCGCCGCGTGAGCGGCCGACGGGAAGGCGAACTGGCACGACATGCTGTACCGGCCGCCAGCCGGGCCGGGCGTGTGCCCGGCGTCGCCGACGGCGAGGACCTGCGGGTGCGAGACGGACCGGAGGGACGCGTCGGTGAGGACGGCGCCCTGGGCGTCGACGGCGAGGCCGGCCTCCCGGGCGAGCGGCGGGACGGCGAAGCCGCCGCACCAGACAGTGAGGTCGGACGGCACCTCGGCGCCGTCGTCGAGCACGAGCCGGTGGGGCTCGATCGCCTGGACCCGGACGTTGTCGGCGGTGGCGACGCCGAGCCTCGCGAGGGTGCTCCGCACGTGGGCGCGGCCGCGCGGGCTGAACCAGGCGCCGACGTCGCCCGCCGTGACAAGGCTGACGCGGAGGTCGGGACGCGCCTCGGCGAGCTCGGCGACAGTCTCGAGGCCGGTGAAGCCACCGCCGACCACGGCGGCGTGCGCGCCCTGGGGCAGGGCGCGGAAGGCGGGGCGCAGGCGCCGGGCGGCCTCCAGGTCGCCGACGGCGAACGCGTGCTCGCCGCCCGGGACCGGCACCGGCTCGGTCGAGCTGCCGGTGGCGAGGACGACGCGGTCGAACGGGATGGTGACGGTGGAGCCGTCGGTGGCGACGGTCGCCTGGCCCGTGTCGACGTGGAGGGCGGTGACGTAGCCCTCGACGAAGGTGACGTCGCGGCCGAGGATCTGCCGCAGGCTCGGCAGGGCGATCTGCTGCCCGACGGCGGCCCGGTGCAGGCGGAGGCGGTTGACGAAGGCTGGGCGCGGGTTCACCACCGTGACGGCGACACGGCCGTGCGAACGGCCCGCGAGGCGGACCGCGGCCATGCCGCCGGCGAAGCCGGCGCCGACGACGAGGACGTGGGTTCGGGTGCTCATGCCCCCGAGACGAGATGGGGGGCGCGGGTGTGACATGACCCGCCGGCGCGGGCCCTCGGTGCTATCGCCGGATTCGGCGTCACCACCCGTTCCAGCATCTCCTGCGTCTCGCCGTCCGTGGAGTACAGCAGCGTTCCGCTCATCCCACGGGTCAGCAGCACCTTGTAGACGTTGCGCACGAGCCGGTCGTAGTCGCCGTCGGGCACACGCTTGGTGAAGGCTGGGTCCTTCGAGAACTCACGGCGCGCCAGCCAGCCGCCCGCTCCCCCGTTCGCCGCCGCCCGCCAGACGAGGTCGGGGCCGAGGATGACGCCGTTCCACTGGTACTCGAAGCCTTGGGCGGTATACACGCAGCCAACCTGGTCGAACCCGGCGGGGTCGGTCGCCCAGAGGGAGGCGGGCGGCGCTCCGTTGACGGCACGCTCGCCGTAGACGTTCCAGGGCCGTGCCCAGTCTCCGACCACGACGTCACGCACCAGTGCGCCGTCGGGTCCGGGCTCCTTGGACCAGGGCCAGCAGAATCCGGCGGTCATGCGAGCGGTGTGGCCGTGCTCCTGATAGGTGCGCAGCCGCGCCTCGAGCTCGGCCGGGGAGGAGGCCACGTCGACGGCGAAGGCTTCGTCCCCGGTCCAGGTCTCGGCGGTGCCCGACGGCGGCCCGTCCAGGCCGAGCAGTGTCTCGACCCACTCGATGTACTTCTGGCTGCCCCCGGCTCGGAACTGCGCATCAAGGTTGACCTGCCGCACGGTAAGACCCTTGCGTTCGGCCGCAGCGCGGATGTCTGCGACGTTGCCGATCTCACCGGGCCGGACGACCTGGTTCTCGTCGAGCAGGAACACCGGCACGCGCGCCGCGTCGATCAGCTCGTCCACCTGCGGGCGAGCTTTCTCGCGGATCTCCTTCTTCGTGTAGCGGTCGACCGACGTCTCCCGGATGCGGTGTGCCTCGTCGAGGATCAGAACGTCCAAGCCGTTCTTCTCGGCCGCGGAGAAGTTGTTGAAATAGAGGAACATCTTCTGGGTTCGCGAGGACCCCTTGCCCGCGACCTTGCGGAGCGTCTGGGTGAACGATCGCGAGCCGGTCGCGTGCAGCACGGTGCGTCCTTCGCGTGCCAGCTCACCGAGCAGACTCAGCGCGATCACCGACTTGCCCGACCCTGGTCCACCCGACACCAGGACGATCTCCTTGGTATCCCCGCGGCGAGACCCCTCGACGGCTCGGTGCACCAGGTCCACGGCGACGCGCTGCTCGTCGAGCAGGACGAACACGTCCCGGTCTCGCACCATGTCGGCCGCTACCGAGAGAAGGTTCCGCGACGGCGCCTTCGCCGACCCGAGTAGGAGGTCCGCAGCTTCCGCGCCGGGCGCCGACGGGTCGAGCAAGGTCAGGAGGTGCTCGCGCAGACGTGCGCGGCGCTGTCCGGTGAAGAGCGGGACCTCCGCGACGGCAGGCACGTCGAACAGGTCGCCGGCCAGCATGTCGGTCGCGTTGTGCAGGTAGGCCACGCCCTGCACGGCTTGTGGCCGGTGCTCGAACCACCGCACATAGTCCCGGAGGTACTCGAGGTAGCCCTTGACCTGCTCGCTCGGGTGGAGCACCTCCCGGTAGCGGGCGCCCTCCGGATCGACGAGGACGTCGCTGTCACCGCCTGACCGGTGCGCGGTGCTCCACTGCTTGAGCTCGACGACCACGAACGAAGGCTCGCCGGTACGCGGGTGGGCGCCCGCCAGAATCACGTCCGTCCGCTTCGACGTCCACGGCAGCCGGTGCTCCAGGATCACCTCGACCTTGTCGAGACCCGCCTCCTGCAGATCGCTCGTCAGCACGGGCAGCGAGCTGCGCCACGAACGGCGCTCGCTCTCCCCCACGCTCACCCCCTGGTAGCGCAGCTGGGTGGCCAGGTGCTCCTCCACCGAGGACGGGCCTGAGGCGAAGGACGACGCGAGCGCTGACACGGAATACCGGACGACCGACAAGGGCACTGCTCCCGGGGCACGAGTAATCGTGCGGTGGGGAGCGTGTCCTGAAGCCGACTCGGGTCGGCCGGAAGCTCGTCGTTACCGCTATGGCACTGTGACGATAACGACGTCGCAGGTGGTGGGCCAATTGTGGGGGTGGGTGAAGATGGTCGTCCGGGCGATCAACCGCTGACTCGGCGGACTGCCCTTAGTCGCTACCGAACGGCGTCTTGGGACCGGGTTTTCAACGTGTCACTGACGTGTCTCCGCCGACCGCGTCAAGGAGCGCCTTCCAGGGGAACGTCTCTGCGGCGCCGGTCCCGGAACTGTGCGGCTCGTTCGGGCCGATCACCACGTCGATCCCCCAGGACCGTAGCCGGTCCAGGCTCGCCTGGTAGGCGGGGTGCCGTGCGAAGCTGACGTTGATGTACGGACCGAGGGCGATCGGGATGCCACGGCCGGTCTGTTCTGCGAGGCGTGTGAGAACGTACGTGTCCGCAAGCCCGAGTGCCCACTTCGTGATCGTGTTGAACGTCGCCGGCGCCACGATCATCGCGTCGGGGTCTGGCAGCGAGTAGCCGACCGAGGTATGGAAATCGGTCCGGACAGGGCGCCTCAAGACCTCGGAGATCTCGCTCATCGCGTCCGGGAAGACGGACGCAGCACGCTCCGTCGCAAGGACATGCACCTCCCAGCCACGCTCGGCGGCGGGCGGCAGCAAGCCCGATGAGACGAACTGCGTGGCGCCCGCGGCACACACCACGACGTACAGGACAGGCTGAGGCATGAGCCACCTTTCGAGACTCTCTGCGGTTCGTCTGGCGTCGACACTAGGGCAGTCTGGGAATTGCCTCCGACACTCTGTACCCCGACTCCGTCGACCGTGACGCAGGTTTCTGCACCACGTCCCCACCGACGAGGACGACCTGTCCGCGTCCGGCGAGCCGGCCCATGAGGCTCTGATGCAGGCTGTCGACGCGATCAGCCGTGCCGGGTTCTCCCGGTTCCGATTCCGTCACCAGAGGGGGTCGGAATAGATGTCGGGGCCGTCGTCGATCGGGTACACGAAGAACGTGTCGGCGTCGGGGGACACACCTCGCGCGGTGAAGGGCGAACCGTCGTCGTTCGTGACGTCGTAGACGCCCTCGCTCTCCGCACCCGCCCAGGCCACCTCGAACGCGTCCCACGTGCAGTCCTCGTAGGTGGTCACCACCTCGACCACGAACCCGACTCCTTCCTCGGGGCCGCCGAGATACACGGACTTCTGCTCGAAGTACGGTTCGCCCCAGCCCGGTGCCTGGCCGGACTCCTCCATCTCGTAGAGCCGCGCGACCGTGGGACGTTCCATCGAGAACGAGAGCACGTTCCGGTCCGCCTCGCCCTGGTTCGGGAGGAGGAAAGCGGCGCTCGCGGTAGCTGGGACGCACTCGAGCCCGGAGAGCTGGACGTCCGTCATGGCGATCGCGGTAGCGCTCGAGCTGTTCAGGTCGAGGGTCCAGCGGTACGAGAGACCCGTCTCCTGCGCCGAGAACGTGTGGTCCGCCACGGTCCCCCGCTCGTGGAGTGACGTGAGGTGCTCGAAGAGCTCAGGGTCCTCGAGGCTCGCGTCCGAGTAGAAGTCGACCTCTTCGGCGGTCAGGTCGTCCAGCAGCATGATCGACGGCGTGACGGGTTCGATGTTCACCTGGTCCACGCGGTGCCAGAGGCCTGGGTCGAACGGCTCAGGCGTGGGCTCCGAAGGGTCGTCAGGGGTGGGCTCAGGTGTGGGCTCTACGGGCGGCGTCGGCGACTGCCGCGCGATCTCTTGCTCGAGCTTCTCCTGGATCTGCGCGTCGCGCCGGGCGGTCGGCTCGGCGAGGACCCAGTCCCACGCCGTCGCCGCGAGCGTGCCGACCACGGCCAGGCCCACCAGCATGAGGAACGTGCGGACGGCCCGATCCGGACCGGTCGCGTGCTCGGGGTACGCGGTCCGCAGGATGCTGTGGAGCACCTTCCCGACGGCTTCTCTGACGCTGCGATCCCCCGAACCCACCCAGCCCCCTTGGTCGCCTTTGTCCGCTCCGCGGCGTCTATCCATGATCGTGGGGGTAGGGGTACGAGGCAAGGGGCGATCACCGGGGTCCGGCTCGGCCCGGGCCCCAGCCGGGCTGTCGCCGCGCGACCGGGGCGGGCGGGTGCCTACCGTGGAGGACCGACGACGGCGCGGAGGCCCCCGATGACGAACGTCCCCGGCGACGACGCCCCACGCAACCCTGACCCGGAGCCTGATGGCCGCACTCAGCCGCTCAGCGGCAACGTCCAGCCGGGCGAGACGCCACCGGCGTCGGACCAGGTGAGCGCCCCGCAGGGGCACGAGGAGCACGGGCCGCGGGCGTGGACGCCATGGGCGTGGATCCTCGGGGTGGTGCTCGTGGTGGGGCTGGTGGCGGCGATGTTCATCGGTATGGGGGTCGGGTTGCTGGATTGAGAGCCCAGGCATGCGGGCCGACGACGGAGCAGTCGTCCCCCTTCAGCCCTTGCTGGTGGCCCACGTCCACAAGGCGGCGTCGAGCAGCCGTAGCCGGCCGGTGTCCGGGTTCACCCGGCGCCCACTCGTCTCGGCGGCTTGACGCACCAGCGTGGCGACCTCGTCGACCGCGGCGGTCACCTCCGTGTCCCGGGTCAGCGCGCGGAAGACCAGCCAGTCAATGCGATAGCTCCCCGTCCCTCGCAACGGGATCAGGCCGAGAAGCCTGCACACCTGGTTGTCCCGGACCGGGAACAGGTCTGGCCGCTTGCGGGCGCACACCTTCGAGGCTGTCACCCATGCGTTCGGGCTCTGGGTCGAGGGCGCCGACAGGGCCTGTCGCACCGCCAGGTAGAACCGCTCCATCGCCTCGAGCGCAGGTCCCGAAGCCTCGTGCAGGTGCGTCTCGGGAAGCGCGCTCAGGGCGCTCAGTGCCTTGTCACGCGCGGGGCCCGGTTCCAGCAGCCGTCGGGTCGCCCCTGGTCCGACGGCGACCGAGAGCAGCGTCACCGCGTGCAGGTCCGCCGCGACGATGTCGTCGCGAACGACTGGTTGCAGCTGCACAAAGGCGGACCCCGCGAAGTCGCCTTCCAGGTCGTAGTAGCTGATGAGCCGGTCCTGGGCCGGGCGCGGCGAGTCGGTTGCAAGAGCCTCCAGCGCCCGTTCCCTGGCCTGCGCGACGAGACCTTCGTCTACCTCCGGCCAGGTGCGGGGCACGTGGTCCGGTCGAGTGTCGTGCGACATGGATCGAGCCTCCTCCTTGCTCCAACCGCTTCCGTCAGTACGGCATGCGGGAAACCGACGACACCTTGAGGACGACGTCGGCGGGGAGGCCGTCGAAGAACGTCGCCCCCTGGTCGGAGATCTGGCTGGGCGCGAGGTTCTGTACGAGCACGCTCGTCGTCCCGAAGTTCTGCGAACCGTCAGCGCTCTGAGCCGTCACCTCGACCATGTACGAGTAGGTCTCCAGACCGCTGTTGGTGACGCGGACGGGGACAGTCGTCAGACCGTAGTCGTCGGTCACGTGCTGGCCCAGCACAGCATCTCCCGTGATGTCGAGAAACCCGACGATCTCGACGCTCTCGATCGTCAGCTCCGGCGCGACGGTGGCTCCACCGATCATCGTGCTGTACTCGAGCGCACCCACTACCGTGGCGTGCACCTTGAGGACGTCGCCCTGCGCAATCTCGCCGAGTGCGGCCACTGTGCCCGTGAGCATCGCGTTGGTGACAAGCTCGAACGTCTGGACGGGCTGAGTGGCTCCTACGTTGGCGCGCAGCGTCTCAGGCCCGGTCGCGGAGTCAAACTGGGTGACCTCGGCGAAGACGACGATCTTGGACCCGCTGGCCGCGTCGGGGTCTCGCGCGATCGTTTCCCAGCGGGCTGGGTCGACAACCTCGTACGTGGCAAGGTCCACGTGCTGTTCCTCCGTGCTGCCCGCCGCCTCGGCCGCAGCGTGATCCGAAGCGTCAGCCCCAGCGGGCCGTTCGATGCCGGGGAGCGTGAGGATCGGGGTGTCGTCGTCTGAGAGCACCTCGACGATCAGAGCGCCGATCAGCAGCGCGAACACCGCGCCGACGAAGGACAGGAAGATGCCTGCCGAAGCGACACCGCGCCCTCTGCTCGGATAGATCTCGCCAGACCGCCGGATGCCGACCATCCCGAAGATGAACGCCAGGACGCTCGTGGCAAACAGGGGGTTGAGAACCAAGGAGAGGATGCCGAGAACCAGGCTCGCAGTCGCCGCCGGATTGTTCTGCGGGGGGCGGGGCGCTTGCGGCGCCCACTGATACGGCGGCATCTGCGCTGAGACATGCTCTGCGGTCCTTTGTCGCGAAGGTCCCCTTCGGGCTGGGGACAGACGCACACGCTAGCCGTGCCCGTGGTCGCGAGCGCTTCGTGCGCCGCCATTCGCGGGGGTGAATCGATAGTTCACCCGAGCAACACCGACCCTGCCCGCCCGTCGACCGTCGGGTGAAACCCCACGCCGTACGGTCCCCTACCTCCGGTGATGGCTACGCTGGACCGCGTCCACGCAGGTCACAGCATCACAGGGTCGATGGTCAGGGGGCCGTCCGGGGATGTTCGACGTCGCAGCACGGATACGGGAGCGTGGCGTCGTCCTCCTCCCGCAGATCTCCTCCACGCAGTTCGAGAGACTGATGGCCGACCTGGGCACCGTGTACGCGCACCCCGACGGTGACGACCGCGGACGCACGTCCATCACCCCGACCGGTCGAACCGGTGAGCCTGGAGCGGGCTTTACCTTGGCGGCGCTCCCGGTGCACACGGATCGTTCCTCGATCCCCGATCCACCGCGGTTCCTCGGGATGCACCTGGTCCAGCAGGGCCCGACCTTCGGCGGATCTCCACTCTTCGCGGACCTCGAGCTCGTCACTGCCGGGCTAGAAGTGCAGGAGATCATGAGTCTCTCGATCGAGTTCCGCACCACTGCCACCCGGCTCCCCCTCCGCCTCGGACCAGGCGGCGGCTACCGGTACCGCGACGACGCCCACGCTCACCTCGCCGGACCGGCCGCCCTCGTGGCCGAGGTGCGCCGCCGCGTCACCCAAGTGACCCAGACCGTCGACTGGCTGCGCAGCGGCGACGCGTACGTCCTCGACAACCATCGGATCGCCCACGGACGCACGCTGATCACCGACCCGTCGCGGGCCGGGCTACGGATCCTCGCCCATGCACCCGAACCGACGGAGGCCCACCAGCCGTGACGATGACCATCCCCACCTGGACGTCACCGACTTTCGCCGAGGACGTTCGCGAGCAGCTCGCCAGGAATCTGTCCCCGGAACAGCTGGCGGAGGCGCTCGCGGACGAGTCCCGCCCGGCTGATGAGCGCTTTACGTGCCTCTACGCCCTCCTCCAGGATCTCAACAGGGAGGAGCGCGAGGTCGAGTACCGAGACCTCGTCACGCGGTACGAGAGCGAGTTCGGGTCGAACCCGTACTACGGCACCTTTCGAGCGATCGCCGCCGTCGGCGACGGCACCTCCGTCACCCGCCTGCGCCAGGCACTACGGCACTCCCGGCAGGCGATGAAGGCACTGGAGGACCGCCCAGGCGTGTGGCACCAGTACGCCGCCTTGTTCGCCGACCTCGGCGACCTGGCCCCAGAGCTGGTCACACCGGCCGAGCTAGCCTTCGCCCTGGAAGCTGTCGACACCGCCCTGCGCACGTCGACGCGTGACAACCCCAACTTCCACTTCACGCGGGCCCGCCTGCTCCACCTCGACGGCCGCGTCTCAGAGGCCTTGACCGAGATCCAGGTGGCGATCCACCATCAGGAGGCCCGCACCCCGGGCGGAGTACGTCGGCTCGCCCGGTACGAGGCGCTTCGCTCGCGACTCCTCATCGACCGGCAGGGCACTGACCTGCTCACGCAGATGGCCGAGACGAAGGCTGTGCTCGACGCCTCGCGCGGTGACCAGGTGCAGTTGCTCGGTGTTCTCGCCGCGGTCATCGCCCTGATTACCACGGCAGTCACGGTCGCCACACGTATCGACGTGTCCGACGGCGTCCCGCTGATCCTCGCCGCGACGGGCGCCATCACCATCGCCTTCTCCTGCCTGATGTGGGCCGGTGGCGTACGGTCGGTCTGGCGATTGGTCCCTGGCCTCGTACTCGGTCTCCTGATGTGCTTGTCGGCCACACACCTCGTCGGACTCGTCGACCTGGCCGCCTGGGTTGGCGCCGCTCCCCCAACTCCGACACCGGGAACCGACGGATGACGACGACCGTGACCAGTCTGACCGTGCTCGACACGGCGACGAGCAAGGGCGTCGGCGACTTCAATGAGGATCTCGCCGGGTCGTCCGGGTCGTACGCCTGGATGTTCGACGGCGCCACCGACATGCCTGACACTTTCCGGCCCGACCCGAACGTCTCGGGCGCCTACTGGATCGCCCACGCCGGCGACGCCTGGCTGCGCTCGCGCCGACTCGAGGGCCGGCCCTCGCACCTGATCGGCGCTCTGGCGTCGCACATCGCGGCCCAGCTCAGCATCGCGGGAGTGCCTGATGGTGGCCTCCCTCCCGTCGCGTCTCTCGGGATTGTCCGATGTGCGGCTGGCCACGTCGAAGCCGCTCTTGTGGGCGACGTCTTCATCTATCACGCCAGAGAGGACGCCGTGCTGTCCAACCCTGCGTTCGGCAGCAACGAGCACCGAGCGGTCGCAGCACAAAGACTGGCCGGGCAGGCCGCTGACGGGGTAGCCGGCATCGTCGCGCGGCGACGCGGGTACCTCGCAGGCCAGCACGACGTCTGGGTCCTGGGCGACAACCCGGCTGCCGGTCCGGGAGCCCGGACGGCCACCTGGATGGCAGCGCCCGGAGATCTTCTGCTGCTCGCTACCGATGGCTTTGCACGCGCTGTCACCGACTACCACCTTGCCGATTCTTGGGCGGACCTCACTGCCCTCGTGGCGCAGCGGTCAGCGGAAGAGGTCATTGCGATGATCCGGCGCCACGAGGATGCGACCGACCCAGCGGCTCAATTCTTCAAGAAGTCCGACGATGCTTGCGTCTCTCTCCTTCAACTCACCTGACGGGACCTCATGCTCAACACCCGCTCCCCCGAGGAGCCGTACCTGGTCGAACGCAACGCCGGCTACTTCGAGTACCAGCTGCCGGTCTCGGTCAAGGCCGTCATCAGCTGGCGAGGGCGGCTCCCGCTCCTGCGGAACGAGCGCGACGAGTGGGAGCTCCCGGGCGGCAAGCTGGACCTCGGTGAGGATCCAGCCGCGTGCCTGGCCCGTGAGATCCAGGAGGAGCTCTCGTGGGACGCGGCCGTCGGCGATCCGTACTACGCGTGGGTCTACCAGATCTTTCCGCACCGTCACGTCTTCGTGCTCACGTTCCTGGCGACCTACGACGGCGACACCCCGCCCGCCTACAGCCATGAGCACAAGGAGCTCGTGCTGGTCTCGCCCGACGAGGTCGGTTCTCTGACGATGCCGGAGGACTACAAGGCCTCGATCCGCCTGGCCGCCGAGCGCGGCCACTTCGGGTAGCCGACCTACCCGTCGACCCGCAGCACCACCGACCGCAGCCCGAACCGCTGCGGCCCCTCCGCGAGCATCCCGGCCTCGATCAGCGCGTCCAGCGCGACCCGCACCTTGTCGCGGTCGAAGCTGCTCGTGGTCGTCCCGGTCTTCTCGTACGACAGGACCTCCATGAGACCGTCGTGGTCGCGCGGGTCGGTCCCCGAGGCGAGCACGCGGGTCATCGCCTCGCGCAGGTCGTCGACGGCGGTGTCGTCGAGCAGGTACGGGGCGTGCGGGTCGTCGTCGGGCACCAGCCAGGCGATGCGGATGAGCATCGGCATGGCTGCCGCCGCCCAGCCCTCCTCGGGGATGACGAACTGGTCGCCGCCCACCGTGAACGTGTAGGCGTTGCTCGGACTCGGCATGTCGTGCTCCACCGACGAAGCATGTCACGACGCCGACGTCCGCGCGTCGCCCGGCGAGTCGGCGGGGTAAACGTTTCACGCTCCTTGCGGGGCCGGGGCGGGCACCCCCATCGTGGCCCCGTCCGTGCAGCGCGCCCGCCGTCGGCGGGTGCTCGACAGGATCGGCACGAAGGAGTGCAACGCACATGTCGAAAACGATTACCAGGCCGCCTTCGGCACCGCCGTGGCGCCGTACGCTCACCCGGGCGCTTCTGGGCGCCGCCGCTGCCGTCGGGCTGGTCGTCCCGATGGCCACGCCCGCCGCGGCGGTCGACGTCAACGGCGAGGGCACCCACGACGGGTACTTCTACTCGTTCTGGACCGACTCCCAGGGCACCACGTCGATGGACCTGGGCTCCGGCGGCAGCTACACGCTCCGCTGGAACAACACGAACAACGTCGTGGCCGGCAAGGGCTGGAACCCCGGCACCACGAACCGCGTCGTGAACTACAACGCGTCGTCGTACAACCCGAACGGCAACTCGTACCTGGCGCTCTACGGCTGGACGCGTAACGCGCTCATCGAGTACTACGTGGTCGAGTCGTGGGGCTCCTGGCGCCCGCCGGGCGGCAGCCCGATCGGCACGCTCACGAGCGACGGCGGCACCTACGACGTCTACCGGACCCAGCGGGTCAACCAGCCGTCGATCGACGGCACCGCGACGTTCTACCAGTACTGGAGCGTCCGGACGAGCAAGAAGACGAGCGGCACGATCACGTTCGCCAACCACGTGGCCGGCTGGCAGCGGCTCGGGCTGCAGCTCGGGTCGTCGCACTACTACCAGATCATGGCGACCGAGGGGTACCAGTCGAGCGGCTCGGCCACGGTCACGGTCAGCTCCGGCAGCGGTGGCAACCCGACGACTCCCCCGCCGACCACGCCTCCGCCGACCAACCCGCCCCCCACCCCGCCGCCCGGGGGTGGCACGAGGAGCTGTGCGGCGACGCTGTCCGTCGTCAACTCGTGGAGCGGCGGCTATCAGGCCACCGTCACGGTCACGGCGGGCGGTGCGGCGATCAGCGGGTGGAGCACGGCGCTCAACCTGGGGTCGTCGAGCGTGAGCCAGTCCTGGAGCGCGACGTTCTCCGGGACGTCGGGCAACGTGAGTGCGACGAACGTCGCCTGGAACGGTGCGCTCGGCGCGGGCGCTTCCACGCAGTACGGCTGGGTGGGCACGGGCAGCGCGCCACCGTCGGGCACGGTCGGCTGCACCGCACGGTGACCGTCTGACCGCTGCCAGCCCCTGACCCCGTCGGCCAGGTAGCTGTTCCCCGTCCCAGCACCAGACGGGGAACAGCTACCTGGCCGCGGGCGTCAGAGCGTCAGTACGTCGCGCCCGACCGCTCCACCTCGGCCCACCAGGCGTCGAAGTCGATGCCCTTCTCCTTGGCCAGCTTCTCCAGGCCGGCCTTGGTCGGGGCCTGGAAGAGCTTCGGCTTGATCTTGCGGTCGCCGTCGGCGTACTTCCGCTGGAGCTTGGCCTGCTCCTCGGCGCTACCCTCCGCCTCGGCGAGCACCGCGCTGGTCGCGGCGACGCTCGCACCGGTCAGGACGCCGCTGACCAACGGGGTGTAGCCGTTGGCGTGGCCGAGCCGGTTGGGGTGGTACGACTCCTCGATGGGGCTCGAGTAACCGTTGATCCACTCGGTCGAGTCGCACACGGCGTGGCCGGTGAACCGGCTCACCGGGTTGACGAAGGTGAACCCCTTGGCCGAGGCGGCCGTCGCGATCACGGAGTTGATCGCCACGACGGCGTCGTTGAGCGCCGTCTCGTCGGCCGGGCTGAAGAAGGTCAGCCAGTCGCAGTCCTCGCCCATGAAGATCTTCGGGTAGCCGACGACGACCACCTTCGCGCCGGGCGCCCTGCCCTTGATGGAGGCGTAGAGGGTGTTGAGGCGGCCCGGCAGGGTGCTGGAGATGAACGTCCGCGCTCCGGCGACGGCGCCGGCGCAGTCGCTGGCCCACGCCGGGAGCGCGCACTCGGTGAGCACGTCGGCGAACCCGGCGTCGTTGCCGCCCACCGAGATGGTCACGTACCTCGTGCTCGAGCTGAGCGCGCCGAGCTGGGTGCTCGCGACGTCGGCCACGACCGCGCCCGAGCAGGCCCGGAAGTTGAGGCTGTACCCCTTGGCCGCTGCGGTCAGGCTGGCGTAGGCGTAGGTCGAGCGCAGGCACTCGGTCCCGTCGTTGATGTAGGTCCCCGTGCCGGTGCCGGACGAGTAGGAGTCGCCGAGGGCGACGTACGACTCGCCGGCCGCGTACGACGAGGTGGCGGGCGTCGCGACCAGCGCAGCGGTGGTAAAGCTCAGAGCCGCGATGGCGGCAAGGACACGCAACGGACGTTGCTTCATTGAGACGCTCCCGAAGGTCCGTCGAGTCACCCTGACTCGATCGGGTCCATTTATACGGGTTGTCCCATGAACGCGTAATGCCCGATGGGTGAACTTCTCAGCGAGGGGTCACGAGTCCGGGTTGCGATCGCTGCGCGTCGACCAGGTAGTCGTTTCCCCGTCCCAGCGCGGGACGGGGAACAGCTACCTGGTCGGCGACGAACCGGGAACAGCTACCTGGTCGCGGACCCGCCGGCCCGAGCGATCAGTCGTTGAAGTGCTTCCACTTCTGCCACGTCGCCTCGTTGCGTGCGCGGCGCGCCGTGCGGCGCTCACCTCTGGCTGCCCGCTGGGCGGCCACCCGCTCGTAGTGGACCGTCACGTCGTCGAACAACGTGGGCAGCGGTGCGGGGGTCTCCGCCGCCCGCGCGGCGGCCTCACCGATCCGCTCGGTCGCCTGCCCCACGACCTCCGACGCCCGGGCGAGCTCGCCCAAAAGTCCCTTCGCCTTGTGCCACAGGTCGCGGGCGAGAAAGAACGCCCCTACGAGCGTGCCCACCCCCAGCAGCGTCCACACCCAGAACCACATGGGGCAAAGCCTAGGGCGGATCTCACCCGTACGCTCCTGCTTGCCCACAGATCGTGACCAAACTCAGACCCGCCCGACGGCCCCGCGAACGAGGTAAGCGCTCACCGCCCGTAGGCGGCCAGCGCCTCCCGTCCGGCGGCCGCGATCTCCTCCGCCAGGTCCGCCGGAGCGACCGAGTGGACGTGCGGTGCGATCTCCAGCAGCAGCCTCCGCAGCCATGCCCGGTTGGTGACCCGAAGCCTCACCTCGAAGGACCCGTCGGGCAGGTTCCGCACCGACTCCACAGGCACCTCCTCGGCGACCCACCGCGCGCTCGACCCGAGCACCAGCGTCGCGACCGGCGCGTCACCCTTCGCGAACAGCGCCGCGAAATCGACCTCCGGCACCTCGTGCTCCCCCACCGGCTCGTCGAGCTCGACCGCTTCCACGATCCGGTCCACCCGGAACGTGCGCGGCCCGCCCGCCCGGTGGCACCAGGCCGCGAGGTACGCATACTCGTCCTGCGTCTGCAGCCGCACCGGGTCGACGTCGCGCTCCCCCGCCACGTCCGCCGACGTCACATACCGGATCCGCAGCCGGTGCCCCGCCGCCAGCGCCGACGAGATCGTCGCCACCACCTGCGGGTCCCCGCCCGGTGCCAGCCGCACGTCCACGGCGCTCGCGGCCTCGCCGGTGGCCTCGGTCAGCTTCGCCAGCGCGGACCGCACGACGGCGGCGCGGGTCGGGTCCGCCTGCACCGGCCCGGACGCCTCCATGGCCCGCAGCGCCGCGACCAGCGCCACGGCCTCCCGCGTCCCGAGGCGCAGGGGCCGCGTCATACCGCGCGCCTCGGTCAGGTGCACCACGCCCCGGTCGATGGACTCCGCGTCGAAGTCGAGCAGGTCGTCGGGCCAGTACCCCGGCGTGCCCGACACCCACAGCGCATCCACGTCCGCGAGGATCTGCCGCGGCGTCACCCCGAACCGGCGCGCCAGGTCCTCGACCGGCACCGGTCCCGCCCCGTCCAGGTACGCCACCAGGCCCAGCATGCGCAGCAGCCGGTCGTCCGCCCGTTCAGCCACGGGACACCCCCTCGTCGTCGCTGCCCGACCCCGGGGCCCCCTCGAAGCTCCGCAGCGAAGCCAGGACTTCGTGGGGTAGGGGCGACGACGTGGTCGCCCCCGGCGCAGAAGTCACCGAAGCCCCCGCAGGCGCCAGCGACGCCGCTGCCTCCAGCCGCCGCACCACCTCGTCGCGCAGCTCCGCCGGTTCCAGCACCAGCACCGCCGCCCCGTACCCGGTGATCTCGGCCGCCAGCCCGTACAGGCTGCGGAACGGCACCTCGACCAGGTCACGAGCCACGCCGTCGGCCCCGATCCCAGCCCCGGCCCGGGACGAGGAGTCCGGCAGCACCTTGCCCCGGGCGCGGAGCGTGCCCGCCCGCTCAGGACGCACCGCCAGCACCGCCACCCGCGTCTCCCCCGCTGCCTTGCCGAGCATCACGTCCGTGTCGAGGTCCTCCGGGATCTCGTAGGCCCGCGCAGGCCCGAACACCTTGACCCGCCCCTCGACCCGCGACAGGCGGAACACCCGCGGGGCGTCCCGCTCCCGGTCGTGCGCCAGGAGGTACCAGCCGCCACCCCGGGCCGCGATACGCCACGGCTCCACGTGCCGCGTCGTCACCTGCCCCGTCGACGCCGCCCGGTACGTGAACGTCACCGCCCGACGCGCCTCGATCGCCTCCAGCAGCGGACCGTAGGCACTACCCACCGCCCCCACCCGGGGAGCGAGACCCGCGAGAGCGTCCTGCGCCGCATCACCCGCCCCCGCCGCCCGCAGCTTCGTCATCGCCCGCGCGATGTCCGTCCGCAACGTCTTGTCCGCCCAGAACTGCGCAGCCAGGGACAGCACCCCCAGCTCCGCCGGCGTGAGATCGACGGGCGGCAACGCATACGCGTCCTGGTCGATCTTGTACCCGAGCTCGTCGGTATGACCACCACCCCCCACCGTCACGATCGGTATGCCGAGCTCACGCAGCATGTCCTTGTCGCGCTCGAACATCCGCTCGAAAGCGTCGTCGCTCGGGGCGTCCTGGTATCCGGCCACAGCCTGGCGCACCTGCTGCTTGGTCATCGCCGCATTCGTGTTCACGAGCGCGATGACCAGGTTGAGCAACCGCTCGGCGGGGTTGAGGTCTTCTGGCATCGGGACAAAGGTATCGCCAGGTAACCTCCCCCGTGTGATCACGTGGCGAATCGGCACCGTCCAGGCCGTCGGCAAAGGCTGGACCGGCGCGAGAGAGCTCACCGTCGAGCTCGACCGCCCCCTGCCCGGCCACACCCCCGACCCCGCCACCGGGCAGCACGTCCGCGCCCTCGCCTACACCGACCTCGTCGGCGAACCCACCCCCGGCGACCGCCTCCTCCTCAACGTCTCCGCCCTCGCCCGCGGCCTCGGCACCGGCGGGTACGCCCTCGTCGTCGGACCCGCCGACACAAACCTCCCTCCCGACCCCGCCCCCGGCCCCGGCCACCTCGTCAAGGCCCGCTACACGCCCCTGCAGGCCCTCGTCCTCGGCGTCGACGAGCAGGAATCCCCCCACCACCACACCCTCCGCGACGCCGACACCCTCGACGGCATGCCCGTCGTGGTCGCCGACCTCCACTCCGCCCTCCCCGCCATCGTCGCCGGAGCCCGCCACGCCGCCACCCTCGCCGGCCGCCCCGCCCCGAGAATCGCCTACGTCATGACCGACGGCGGCGCCCTCCCCGCCGCCTTCTCCCGGACCGTCGCCACCCTCCGCGACACCACCTGGATCGACACCTGCATCACCGTCGGCCAGGCCTACGGCGGCGACCTCGAAGCCGTCACCGTCCACACCGGCCTCCTCGCCGCCCACCACGTCACCCACGCAGACCTCGCGATCATCACCCAAGGACCCGGCAACCTCGGCACCGGCACCACCTGGGGCTACTCCGGCGTCGCCGCCGGCGAAGCCCTCAACGCCACCGCGGCGCTCGCGGGCCGGGCCGTCGCGTCCCTCCGCGTCTCCGGGGCCGACCCGCGCGACCGCCACCTCGGTGTCTCCCACCACTCCCTCACGGCCTACGGCCGTGTCGCGCTCGCCGCGGCGGACGTCCCCGTCCCCCGTCCCACGCCCGACGTCGAGGCCCTCCCCGCCTGGGGCGCGCCCCTCACCGAACGGGTGCGCACCCAGGCGAGCACCCTCGCTGCCCGCCACCGCCTGGTGGACGTGGTGGCCGACGCCGGGCTGGTCGCCGCCCTGCGCACCTCGCCCGCCGCCCTGCGCACCATGGGCCGCGACCTCGACGCCGACCCCGCCGCCTTCGTCGCGGCCGCAGTCGCCGGCGCGCACGCCGCCCACCTGCTCGGCGCGCACGCATGACCCCACGCGCACGGCTCGCCACCGTCCTCGTCCTCGTGGGGCTCGTGGTCCTGGGGGCCGCGACCGCCACCCCGTGGCGGTTCGACCTGCCCACGGAGACCCTGCCCACCGGGGGCCCGGCGATCGAGCTGCTGCCCAGCACCTCGCCCACCTCGCAGTCGCCCGAACCGGACTGGGAAGAGGTCACCCAGGACGACGGGGAGTGGCTCGCGCTCATCGGCGCGCTGATCGTCGGCGGCATCCTCGCCCTGATCGTCTGGGTGGCCGTCCGGCGCCTCCAGCACCTCGCCCGCCCCGACGAGAACCCCGAGACCGACGACCTCGAGCCCGGCAGCACCGGCGACGGCACCACCGAGGGCGTCGACCTTCCCGCCCTGGCCGATGCAGCGAACCACGCCCTCGACCGCCTCGACGACCACACCGAGCCGCGCGACGCCGTCGTCGCCGCCTGGGTGGCCCTCGAACGCGCCGCCGCCGACCAGGGCGCCGTCCGCGACCCGGCCCAGACCCCGACCGAGTTCACCAGCACCGTCCTGGAGCGCACCCCCGCCACGCCCGACGCCGTCACCGCGCTCCGCCGCCTCTACCAGGTGGCACGCTTCACCGACCGGACCGTCACCGCGGAACAGCGCGAGCAGGCCCGGGCCGCGCTCCGCGAGATCGCCCGCTCCCTGGGGGTACGCCCATGAGCCCGGGCACCATGACCGCCTACCGGCAGGCCGAGCACCGCCGCCGGATCCGCGCCGTCGTCACCGCAGCCGCCGTGTCGGGCGCCGCCGCGGTCCTCGTCTCCCTCCTCGGGTGGCTCGACCCCTGGCACGCCCTCGCCGGGGCCTGCGTCGTCACAGCCGCCACCGGCCTCGTCAAGGGCACCGAACAGCGCGAGGACGACCCCCGCTGGCCCCGCCGCGTCGAAGAGGTGCGCGCCGGCGGCCGCCACGACGTGTCCGACCTCGGCTGGTCCACCTTCGGCCGCGACGGACGCGTCACCGACCGCGTCGTGGGCCGCGTACGACAGCTCGCCGTCGCGCGCCTGCGCGTCCTCGGCGTCGACCCCTCCGACCCCGCCCAGCAGACCGAGGTGGAACGCCTCCTCGGTCCCGCCGTCGTCGCCGGGCTCAGCTCCCGCACCCCGCCCACGGCCCGCACCCTCCAGACCTGGCTCGACGCGATCGACCGGCTCGCCAACCAGAGAGGCACCGACGCATGAACGCCCCCGCACCCCTCCCCGTCCCCGAGGTCGCCGCGCTCGGCCGCAGCATCCTCGACGAGGTGGGCACCGCCGTCGTCGGCATGCGCGACGCGCTCGAGGTGGCGCTCGCGACCATCCTCGCGGGCGGGCACGTCCTGTTCGAGGACGTGCCGGGCCTCGGCAAGACCCTCGCCGCCCGGTCGCTCGCCTCCGCCCTCGGCCTGGACTTCGCACGCCTCCAGTGCACGCCCGACCTGCTGCCCGCCGACATCACCGGCTCGTCCGTGTTCGACCCGGCCACCCGCACCTTCGAGTTCCGCCCCGGCCCCGTGTTCACCGGCCTGTTCCTCGCGGACGAGATCAACCGCACCGCCCCCAAGACGCAGTCCGCGCTCCTCGAGGCCATGGCCGAGCGGCAGGTCTCCATCGAAGGCACCAGCCGCCCGCTGCCACGCCCCTTCCACGTCCTCGCCACATCCAACCCCGTCGAGTACGAAGGCACCTACCCGCTGCCCGAGGCGCAGCTCGACCGGTTCATGGTGCGGCTCGCCGTCGGCTACCCCGACCCCGGCCAGGAGGCCGAGGTGCTCCTCCGCCGCCTGGCCCGCCGCCAGGAGGCCGCACCCGTCAGCCAGGTCGTCGACGCCGCGACCGTCCTCGCCATGCAGGCCGGCGTCGAGGCCGTCCCCGTGGACCCCGACGTGGTGCGCTACTGCGTCGACCTCACCGCGGCCACCCGCACCCACAACGCCCTCGAGGTGGGCGCCTCCCCGCGCGGGTCCCAGACCCTCGTCCTCCTCGGCCGCGCCGTCGCCGTGCTCGACGGCCGCGACTTCGTGCTCCCTGAGGACATCAAGCGCGTCGCCGTCCCCGTGCTCGCCCACCGCCTTACGCTCACTCCCACCGCCTGGGCCTCCGCCCTGCGGCCCGAGTCCGTGGTGCGCGAGCTCCTCGACTCCGTCCCGACCCCGGCGACGGTGCGCGCTCAGTGACCGACGCCCCCGTCCTCCGCCCCGACGGCACCCGCGCCCCCGGGCGACCCTGGCCCACCGAGAAGGTCCGCTGGCGCACCACCTCCGCGTACGACGCCGCAGTCGTCGCCGGCGTGGTCCTCCTCGGCCTCGGCCTGATCACCGGCCGGGCCGACGTCGCCCTGCTCGGCGCTCCCGGCCTCGTCGCCGCCGCCCTGGCCCGCGGATCGCGCCCACGGTGGCTCGCCGAGGCGCGGCTCGACGAGCCCGCCGGACCCACCGCCCCCGGGGACGTGACCGCCATCGTCGTCGTCGACGCACCCCCCGAGGCCGACCTCGCGCACCTGCGCATCAACGCGCCCGGCCACCGCGAGACCCAGGTCATCGTGGCGGCCGGACCCGAGCGACGCATCCCGCTCACCCTCGCCTCCGTCCGGACCGGGCCGCAGGAGACCTTCACCGTAGGACTCCGCGCCTACGGGCCCGCCGGGGTCTGGGAGCAGCTCCCCGACGAGACCCGCGGCCGGCGCCGGCTCGTCCTGCCCGCCGCCTCCCCGCTCGGGCGCCTACCCCTCCCCGGACGGCTGCGCGGCCTCACGGGCCCCCACACGTCCCGCCGGCTCGGCGACGGCGCCGAGCTCCGCGACGTGCACCCCTTCGCCCCCGGCGACCGCCTCCGCCGCATCGACTGGCGCACCACCGCCCGCCGCTCCCCGGAGCTCGACACCCTCTACGTGCGGCGCACGTACGCCACCGCCGAAGCCACGGCGATGCTCGTGGTCGACTCGCGGGACGACGTCGGCCCCGACGTGCGCACCTGGCGCGGCTACGGCACCCAGCGCGTCGACGAGCCCACGTCGCTCGACCTCGCACGCAACGCCGCTGCCTCCATCGCCACCGCCCTGGTCGGCGCCGGCGACCGCGTGGGATTCCAGGACCTCGCGCTCCAGCGCCGGCCACTGCCGCCCGCCGCCGGGCAGCGCCACCTCCGCCGGCTGCTCCACGCGCTCGCCCTGGCCCACCCCCTGGACCGCGCGACACTCCACCGCGTGCGACCGCCCCAGGTCCCCGCCGACGCCATCGTCTACCTCTTCACCACCATGCTCGACGACGAGCCCCTCGGCCTCGTCCGCACCTGGCGCGAGCTCGGCCACGCCGTCGTCCTCGTCGACACCCTTCCCGACCTGCACGCCGTCGCCGAGCCCCACCTCCGCATCGGCTGGCGCATCGCCCGCATGGAGCGCGACGACCGCCTCGCCGCCCTCCGCCGCGAAGGAGTCCCCGTGATCCCGTGGGCAGGATCCCAGCGCACCCAGGCCGCGACCCGGCTCGAAGCCGCCGCCCGCCAGGACGAACGGCTCCGGCGATGACCCTCTTCGACAGCGGACGACGCAGGCTCGCGACCGCCTGGCGCACCCTCGCCCGAGTAGTCCTCACCGTCGTACGCACGCCGAGGGCCGAGCGCGTCTCCGCCGACCGGCCCCTCCCGTCGCTGAGCGTCGGCACCGGCCCCACCCTCCCCGGCTGGGTCCTGCGGCCCCTCCTGGCGCTCACCGCGGCCGCGCTCCTTGCGGGGGCAGCCGCGCGGAACGACGCGCTCACCGCAGCGCTCGTGGTGTCCGTCGGCATGGTCGCCGTGGTGACCCTGGCGGTCGTGCCGCGGCCCGCCGTGGCGGGCGTGGTGCTCGTCGGGTCGGGGCTGCTGCTCGCGGGGTCGGCCCTCGCCCCGTTCGACCCCTGGGTGCTGCTCCTCGCGCCGCTCGGCTACGTGGTGGTGCGCCTCGCGTGGTTCGCCGACCGGGTGCCGCTCACCGCGCGGATCGAGCGGGCCGCGCTGGTGCACGGGTGGCGGCGGGACGCGACGATCCTCGCCGCGACCGTCCTGCTGGGAGCCCTCGCACTCGTCTCCACCGGCGTCTCCACCGGGGTGGGCATGCTCGTCGGCGGGTTCGCGCTCGTCGTGCTCGTGTGGGTGGTCGCGCTGGCGACCTCCGCCCCGGCACGTGACGATGGTCGGGACTGATCGACCGTCTACCGCGAGGAGGCTCCCCCATGCCGCCCCAGAACAAGAAGTCGCCGTCGAAGTCCGGGTCGTCGAAGGCGTCCGCGTCGCCCGCGCCGCGCTACACCGTCCCCTCGCTCACCATCGACGAGGGCGGGCAGGTCGCAGCGATCCTCCAGCAGCGGCTGCACTCGCTCAACGACCTGCACCTCACCCTCAAGCACATCCACTGGAACGTGGTGGGGCCGCACTTCATCGGCGTCCACGAGATGCTCGACCCGCAGGTGGACGCCGTCCGCCTCATGGTGGACGCGATCGCCGAGCGCATCGCCACCCTGGGCGTCGCCCCGATGGGCACGCCCGGCGCGCTCGTAGCGGCCCGCACCTGGGAGGACTACCACCTGGGCCGCGCCACCGCGATCGAGCACCTGGGCGCGCTCGACGAGGTGTACGAGGGAGTGATCACCGACCATCGCCAGGCCGCCGAGGACACCGAGAAGCTCGACACGGTGACCAACGACCTGCTCGTCGGCCACCTCCACGAGCTCGAGCAGTTCCACTGGTTCGTGCGGGCGCACCTGGAGTCGGCGTCGGGCGCGCTGTCCACCGGCGAGGCCGCGACGGAGCTCGACGCGGCGAAGGCAGCACGGAAGGGCGCAAAGGCCACCGACTGACCCTCCCGCATCTCGCTGTGGGTACGCAGCTGGTCACCGATTCTCACGAGTCGGCGACCAGTTGCGTACCCACAGCGGCGAACGGGGGCGGTAGCGTTCCCGCGTGACCGTTATCACCCCTGCCGTGATCCGCCCGTACCGCCTCGGCGACCGCGACGCCATCGCCGAGATCTGCGTCCGCACCGCCGCGGGCGGCGGTGACTGCCGCGGGATCTACTCGTCCGACGACCTCATGCCCGAGGTCTACGCCCTCCCCTACGTCGACGCGGCACCTGACCTCGCATGGACCGTCGTGGTCCCCGGCGGCACGGTCGAGCCGGGCGACGAGCGGCTGCTCGTCGAGGACGGCCGCGCCGTCGGCTACGTCGTCGGGGTCGCCGACACCCGCGCCTTCGTCGAGTGGTGGCAGCGCGAGTGGGCACCCGGCTTCGTCGCCCGGCACCCCGAGCCCGGGCCGCCCACGGGGCACAACCCGGCGTACACGGAGGCCGCGCTCGTGAAGTCCGGCGCCGACCCCACGCGCATGATCACCGGGATCTCGGCCGAAGAGCTCGACGCCTACCCCGCGCACCTGCACATCGACCTCCTCCCCGACGCGCAACGCCAGGGCCTCGGCAGCCGGCTCCTCGACACGCTCCGCGCAGCCCTTGCCGAGCGCGGCGTGCCTGGGGTGCACCTCGGCATGGACCCCGCCAACGTCGCCGCGCGCGCCTTCTACGACCGGTACGGCTTCGTCGAGCTGCCGTCGCACCGCCAGGACGTACCGCTGCTGGGTATCACGACGAGCTGACGCCCACCCCCCTTCCCTCGGCCCGTCCCCGCGATCAGGCGATTGCGCAGCGATTCCGGCCAGAATCGCTGCGCAATCGCCTGATCGCGCTTGACGCCGTTGTTCCGGGCTTTTGTGGTGACGTGTTTGCGCGGGCCTCGAGGTGCGTTTCTACGCGCTTGGCACACTATTTTTCCCAGGAGAAGACGAGTCCGCCGACGTCGTCGTCTCGTCCTCTGCCAGCCTCTCCGCCCAGACCCGGCGCACCTGCTCGAACCTCGTGGGCAGGGGCGGACGGAGGGCGCCGTAGCGGGCGTTCGTCCGGTGCACGAAGCGCCGCCACGACAGCACCAGGCCCTGCCGTGTGATGGGCAGACCGCTCGACACCGTGGTCCCGTTGTCGTGCGTGTGGTGCACGGTGAGCAGCAGCGCCCGCGGCACCGACCCCTCGAGGTCGGCGGCGAGCTCCTCACGGACCGTCATCCAGTGCTTGAGCACGAGCACCACCTCGGCGGGGAGCCGGTGCCGGCGCTCCGTCCGGTGCTTCCCGTGCTTCACGAGGACGCTCCCCTCCCCCGCCCGGGCCCCCACGGGGCCCAGGTCCAGGTCCTCCACGCGCACCCGCAGCAGGTCGCCGTACCGCGAGCCCGTGGACCGGACGAGGCCGGTGATCACCGCGAGCCGCACCAGCTCCGGCTTGGACCCGGGCCGTAGCGCCTCGACGGACAGCTCGCGCCAGATCCACTCGGCCTCGTCGAACGAGACGGTCGGTCGGGGGTAACGGGCGGCGCCGTCGGCCGGACGCTCGTCAGCCGGCGGCGTGGCAGCGGGCCCCTCTGTCTCGGGGCCGGGTGCGGGGCTCAGGTCGGTCATGCGGTCAAGTCTGGCGCTTGGCACACTATTCGTGAGGGAAGCGGGCGGGCGTGTCGTCCCCCGTAGGCTCGTGCGATGAGCTCCCTCCCCGGCACCCTGGCCTCCCCGGTCGACCACGAGCTCGTCGTGAAGAAGTCCCGCTTCCTCGCCCACGTCGCCCCGGTGGGCAGCGTCGAGGAGGCCGACGCCGTCGTCGCGCGCCTCCGCAAGCAGCTCTGGGACGCCCGCCACCACTGCGTGGCCCTCGTCGTGGGCCCGCACGCCGACCAGCAGCGCTCCACCGACGACGGCGAGCCCTCCGCCACCGCGGGCGTGCCCATGCTGGAGGTGCTGCGCCACCGCCACGTGACCGACGTCGTCGCCGTCGTCACCCGCTACTTCGGCGGCGTGCTCCTCGGTGCGGGCGGCCTGGTCCGCGCATACTCCGGCGCGGTCGCCGAGGCGCTCGACGTCGCCGACGCCCAGGGCCTCCTCCTGCGCCGCGAGATCCTCACCGAGGTGGAGGTCCCGGTCCCCCACGCGGACGCCGGCCGCCTGGACAACGTGCTGCGCGACTGGGCGGGCAGCCACGGTGCGGTCATGGGCACCCCCGCGTACGACGCCGTCGCCCACCTCCGCCTGCTCGTCCCGCCCGGGCAGCTCGCCGCCCTGCACGACGACGTCGCGGCCGCCTCCGCGGGCAGCCTCGCCCCCGTGGTGGGCGCGGAGCGCATCGTCGACGTGCCGGCGCGCTGAGCCGGCGCCCCGTTGTGGGTATGGCTGTGGCGTGAACTCCCGGCCGAATTCACGCCACAGCCATACCCACAACGGGACCTCAGCGGCGCGGGAGCTCGACCGGGTCCACCGCCGTGCCGAGGAGGTCGCGTGCCCACCAGCGGCCGGTGCGACGTCGTTCGTCGGGAGTGGTGTAGCGGTACCGGTACAGCAGGGCGCGCACGGCCCGTGGCCGCTGCCCGTCGAAGGGGTCGCGGGCGAGGAGCCGGAGGGTGTCGGGGTCGGCCTCCAGCAGGCGGCGGAGGAAGACCTGGAACCAGCCGGCCGGGTGCCCGAGCGGCAGGAACCACATCAGCCAGTCGAGACGGAGATGGTACGGCGCGACCTGGGGCGGGCGCCGGTCGAGGGCGCCGGGCTTGCCGCGGAACGGGTACTCGACCCAGTCGTCGGGTCCGGGGTTCTCGGCGAGGGTGCCCTCCACGACGATCTCGTCGCGCCGTCGGGTCACGGAGCCGAACGCCCCGTAGGCGTTGACGAGCCGGAAGGGCTCGAAGCTGGCGTTCATCTTCTGCCGGCGCGACGCGAGGTTGAGCGCGGGCCGCACGGAGAGGGCGGCGAGCAGGAGCACCGCCGCGGTCACGACGATCACGTAGGCGAGCGGGGCGTCGGGGGCTGTGGCCACGGGGGCGGGCGGGACGTCGTCGGGCAGCCCGGCCAGGCCGCCGAACCAGGCCCACGTGCCGTCGTCGATCATGGCGACGCCCAGGAGGATCGTGGCCCAGTTGAGCCACGCGAAGTTTCCGGTGACCACGAGCCAGCCCTGCGTGAGGGCGACGGCGATCCCGGCCACGGACGGGAGCGGCTGGGGCAGGAGGAGGAACCACGGCAGCACGAGCTGTGTCACGTGGTTCCCGACCACCTCCGTGCGGTGCCACCAGCGCGGCAGGTGGTGGGCGTGCCAGGAGAAGGGGCCGGGCAGCGGCTGGGTCTCGTGGTGGTAGTCGAGGGCGGTGAGGTCGCGCCAGGCGGGGTCGCCGCGCCACTTGATGAGGCCCGCGCCGAGCTCGAGGCGGAAGAGGAGCCAGCGGGCGGCGAGGACGACGAGGAACGGCACGGGCACGTCGTGCGAACCGAGGAGCGCGACGAGGAACCCTGCCTCGCAGAGCAGCGTCTCCCAGCCGAACCCGTAGAACGTCTGGCCCACGTTGACCAGCGACAGGTAGAGCCACCACAGCGCAAGGAACACGAGCATCGGCACCCACCAGGGTCCGGCCTGCGGCAGCCCGACGACGGCGCTCGCCCCGAGCAGCACCCCGCACCACGCGCACACGGCGAGCAGGCGGTCGGAGTACCGCCACCGGAACAGGGAGGGCCCGTCGAGCCAGCGGGTGCGGGCGACGAACCGCGGGACGGGGGTGAGGCCCCGCTCGCCGAGCAGCGGCCGGAACTGCCGCAGCGCGCCCCAGAACGCGAGCGCGTACAGCGCGCCGAACCCGCGCTGGAGCACCTCGCGCGCCACGTCGTAGTCGGCGGTGGACCACCAGCCGAGCCAGTCGGGCATGTTTCCACGCTAGCGGGGACGCTGGTAGGTCGCCGGGCTGCCCCCCGGTCGGCCGACCCGGCGACCAGGTAGCTGTTCCGCCACCGGCGCCGACCAGGTAGCTGTTCCCCGTCTGCGGCCGAGACGGGGAACAGCTACCTGGTCGCCGGGTCGGCAGGCGCGGGTTGCTGCTGCTCCCCCACCTCGCGACCCACCGCGACGAGGCGGTCGAGCAGCTCGCGGGCGGGCGGGGACGGCTCGCCGAGGGTCAGTGCCAGGATCTGCCGGACGGCGCCGTCGAGCGGCCGGGTCGTGATGCCCGGGTTGCGGTGGGCCCGCAGGGTGAGGCCCGGGAGCAGGCTGACGCCCGTCCCGGCGGCGACGAGGGCCTGGACCGCCACGTAGTCGTCCGTCTCGAAGGCGATGCGCGGGGCGAACCCGGCGGCCGAGCAGCGCGCGACGAGGTCGGCGCGACACCGCTCGCACCCGGCGATCCACTCGGCGTCCGCGAGGGCGGCGAGCCCGTCGACCTGGGCGGGGTAGGTGACGGCGTCGCGGGCACGCGGCAGGTCGGCAGGCGTGCTGGACAGCCCGTGGGTGGGGTGCTCGTCCGCAGGGTCGGACGCCGCCGCGCTCACCAGGTGCACCGCCTCGTCCATGACGGGCGTCACCTGGAAGCGGGAGAGGTCCTCGACGGAGCGGGTGTGCCGTACGTCGGTGTGCTCGAAGACGAGGGCGACGTCGACGTCCCCCGCGGAGAGCGCGGCGACCGCCTCGAGGGGCTCGGCCTCGAGGAGGCTGACGGAGAGACCGGGGTGGTCGCGCGTGAGGAGGCGGACGGCCTCGGGCACGAGGGTGGCCAGGGCGGAGGGGAACGCGGCGAGCCGGGCGCGGCCGGCCCGGAGGCCGGCGAGGGCGTCGAGCTCGCGGCGGGCGCCCTCGACACGGCCGAGGATCTCCTCGGCGCGGCTGGCGAGCAGCTTGCCCGCCTCGGTGAGGCGCACGCCGCGGCCGGCGCGCTGGAGGAGCGGGATCCCTGCCTCCGCCTCGAGGCGGGACAGGTGGTGGCTCACGGACGGCTGGGCGTAGTGGAGATCGCGCGCGGCGGCCGTCACGGAGCCAGTACGGGCGACGGCCGCCAGGACACGCAGGCGGGTCAGGTCGAGCTCTGCGGACATGTTCTCAGGCTACGCCCAACTCATCGATGCAGTTGATCGCGGTGAGCGAGAACAGGCATTGGACCGATGAGTCGTGGCCGGGCGACGCTGGTGGGCATGACGACCCGCACCGCGCACCCCGCCGCGTCCGCGCCATCCGCGCCGAGCCCGCCCTGGCCCGAGCCCGGCATCGCCGACGTCCTGGCCGCGAGCGCCCGGCTGGCGGGGCTGCTCGAGCGTACGCCGGTGGCGTCGTACGCGGAGCTGGACCGGGTCGCGGGTGCGAGCGTGGTGGTGAAGCACGAGAACCTGCAGCGTACGGGGGCCTTCAAGGCGCGCGGGGCGTTGAACCTGCTGCTGACGCTGGACGAGGCGGTGCGGCGCACGGGGGTGGTGGCGTACTCGACGGGGAACCACGCGCAGGGTGTGGCGTACGCGGCCCGGCACACGGGGACGCGCTGCACCATCGTGATGCCGGAGGGCCCGAACCCCGTCAAGGAGCGGGCGGTGCGTGACCTCGGGGCGGAGGTGGTGCTGCACGGGGCGACGTTCGACGACGCGCGGGCGTACGCGGAGCGGCTGGCGGGGCGGTCGGGGGCGCGGCTGGTGGGGGCGGCGAACGAGCCGGCGATCGTGGCGGGCGTGGGCACGCTGTACCTGGAGACGTTCCTGCAGGCGCCGGGCCTCGATGTGCTGGTGGTGCCGGTGGGTGGCGGTTCCGGTGCGGCGGCGGCGTGCCTGGTGGCGGAGGCTGTGTCGCCCGGGGTGGAGGTGGTGGCGGTGCAGTCGGCGGCGTCGCCGGCCGCTCACGACTCGTTCCGGGCCGGGGAGCTCGTTGCCCGGCCGAACGTCTCGCTGGCCGAAGGGCTGGCGACGGGGACGGGCTTCGCTCTGACGCAGCAGGTGATGCGGGGGCGGCTGGCCGACTTCGTGCTCGTCACGGACGAGGAGATCGCCCGGGCACAGCGGTTGTACCTGACGGCCGCGCGCACGGTCGCGGAGGGGGCGGGGGCTGCCGCCCTGGCGGCCGTCGTCGGGCAGCGGGAGCGGTTCGCGGGGCGCCGGGTGGGCGTGGTGTGTACCGGGGGGGAACGCGAGCGCGGCGGAGCTGCGCCGCTGCCTGGGCGCGTGATGCCGGGACTCGCGGGCCGCGCCGGCGCCGTCCGGGCCGCGCTGGGGGCAAACCGGGCATAGGCTCGCGAGCATGGCCCGCTACTTCGACGTCCACCCGGTGGACCCGCAGCCCCGCGTGGTGGGGCAGGTCGTCGCGATGCTCCGTGAGGACGCGCTGATCGCGTACCCGACGGACTCGTCGTACGCGCTGGGGTGCCGCATGGACTACCACGCCGGGGTGGACCGGATCCGCGCGATCCGGCGTCTGGACGACAAGCACCACTACACGCTGGTGTGCGCGGACTTCGCCCAGCTGGGCCAGCTCGTGAAGCTGGACAACGCGGCGTTCCGGGCTATCAAGGCGTCCACGCCGGGGCCGTACACGTTCATCCTGCCGGCCACGTCGGAGGTGCCGCGCCGGCTGGCGCACCCGAAGAAGAAGACGGTGGGCGTGCGGATCCCCGACTCGCGGGTGGTGCAGGCGCTGCTGCGGGAGCTGGGCGAGCCGCTGCTGTCGTCGACGCTGATCCTGCCGGGCGCGTCCGAGCCGCTCAGGGACGGGTGGACCATCAAGGAGGAGCTCGACCACGTGCTCGACGCTGTCGTGGACGGGGGCGAGGTGGGGGCGGAGCCGTCGACGGTGGTGGACTGGTCGGCCGGCTATCCGGAGGTGGTCCGGGTGGGAGCCGGGGACCCGTCGCGGTTCGAGTGACGAACGCCTCGCCCGGGCCGGGGCGCGGGCCTGGCGGTGGGGCGAGCACGGACGTCGCGGGCCCGGCGGGACCAGTAGCCTGGGCGGTATGACGACCTCGGCGACGGGCCTCGAGCAGGCCCGCCAGAAGATGACGGACGCGGGCGTGGCGCCTGCCGCGATCGAGACGTTCACGCGGTTCTACGGGCTGCTGGAGTCCGGCGAGTCGGGCCTCCTGCGCGAGAGCGACGTGGAGCCCCTGACCGACATCCCGCGGCACGCGGACCTCGACGTCGACGAGACCGAGGCGGCCGCGGCGCTCGCCCGGACCGCGATCATCAAGCTCAACGGCGGCCTGGGCACGTCCATGGGGATGGACCAGGCGAAGTCGCTCCTGCCGGTGCGCCAGGTGGCCGACGGCGGCACGCTCACCTTCCTCGACGTGATCGTGGGGCAGGTGCAGGCGGCGCGCGAGGCGACGGGCGCGCGCCTGCCGCTCATCCTCATGAACTCGTTCCGCACCCAGGAGGACACGCTCTCCGCCCTGGCCCCGTACGAGGACCTCGCGGTGGACGGCCTGCCGCTCGACTTCCTGCAGAACCGGGAGCCCAAGCTGCTCGCGGACACCCTGGAGCCGGTGTCCTGGCCCGCCGACCCGTCGCTGGAGTGGTGCCCGCCGGGTCACGGCGACCTGTACCCGGCGCTGCACGCGTCGGGCGTGGTCCGCGCGCTGCTCGACGCGGGTTTCAAGTACGCCTCGGTGTCCAACTCGGACAACCTGGGCGCGGCGCCCGACGCCGCGATCGCGGGCTGGTTCGCCGCCTCCGGCGCCCCGTACGCCGCCGAGCTGTGCCGCAAGACACCCGCGGACGTCAAGGGCGGGCAGCTCGTGGTGCGGACGTCGGACGGACGGATCGTGCAGCGGGAGACCGCGCAGACGCATCCCGACGACATGGCGGCGGCGCTCGACGCGTCGAAGCACCCGTTCTTCCACGCCAACAACCTCTGGTTCGACCTGGAGGCCCTGGCCGCCGAGCTCGACCGCACGGGCGGCGTGCTGGAGCTGCCGCTCATCCGCAACGAGAAGACGGTGGACCCGGCCGACCCGTCGTCGCCCAAGGTGGTCCAGATCGAGTCCGCCATGGGCGCGGCCGTGGCGGTGTTCGACGGCGCAGTCGCCATCGAGGTGGGCCGGGAGCGGTTCCTGCCCGTCAAGACGACGAACGACCTGCTGGTGCTCCGTTCCGACGTGTACGAGCTCACGGACGACTTCCGCCTCGTCGCGACGGCGCCCGCGCCGCTCGTGGACCTGGACACCAAGCACTTCAAGCTCGTGGGCGGCTTCTCCCAGCGGTTCGCCGCCGGGGCGCCGTCGCTGCGCGAGGCCGAGTCGCTCACCGTGCGGGGCGACTGGACGTTCGGCGCGGGCGTGCGCGTGACCGGCAAGGGGGCGCTCGAGGACCCGGGCACCCCGGCGCAGGTGCCCGACGGCGCCACGGTGGGCGCGGACGGCGTCGTCGGCTGAGGCTCGACCGCCCGAGGCTCACCGGCAGAGCAGAACGACCCCCGACCGAGGAGAAGAACGTGAACGAGTTCCTGAACGGCCCGTCCGACGGTTCGGCCGTCGCCCCCGCCGAGATCGACGTGGACGGGGACGGCGTGGTCGACATCCGGCTCGTGGACACCGACGGCGACGGCCGTGCCGACGCCCAGCTCGAGGACTACGACGGTGACGGCGTTCCCGACCTCGAGCTGTACGACACGGACGGCGACGGGCGTCCCGATGTCATGGTCGAGACCACGGCGGGGGTGCAGAGCATCTCCGTGGACCTCGACGGCGACGGCGAGCTCGAGGTGACCGACACGTTCGAGGTGGGCTCCGACCGGTAGGCCGGAGTGCCCTGCGCCACTCCCCTCAGGTTTCGGTCACGAAACCTTCTTGTGAAGATCTGCTGACATGAGATGAATGCCCCGTTAGCACCTTTCATCCATTCGTGATCCGTGGCACCATTCGCCGGGTGCACCTGATCCGTGAGTTCGCCCCGGACGCCTACGAGTTCGCCCTGTCCTCCTGGTCGTGGCTGGGCGTGGACGACAAGCTGCCACGCTTCACCTCGTGCTTCGGCGACATGTTCCTGGAGTCCGAGGACGGCTGGTGGTTCCTCGACACGGTGGAGGGCACGCTCGAACGCTGCTGGGACTCGATGGACCAGATGTTCGCCGAGCTCGAGACGGAGGACGGCCGCGCCGAGTACCTGCTCGAGGAGACCCTGAACCAGGCGGTAGCGCACGGCCTCGTCCTCGCAGAGGACGAGGTCTTCGCGTTCCTGCCCCCGCCCGCCGTCACCGGCACCATGAGCGTGGACAGCCTCGCGCCCCTGCGCTTCGCCATCGCGGCGAACCTCTCGGGCCGCATCCACGGCGAGCTCCGCGGCATCGCGCCCGACGGCGGCCTGCCCGCCCTGGCCGCCAGCCTCGCCCCCGCCCCCTCGGGCTACCCCGCCCAGCCCGGGTACGCGGCGCCCACGGGATACCCCGCCCAGGCAGGCGGCGGGATGGGCGCCGGCTACCCCGCCCAGTACGCTCCGGCCGCCGCGCCGGGCGAGGGCTACCCCGGCGGGTTCGGCGACAACGGGTTCGGGTCGAACGGCTTCGGCGACAACGGGTTCGCCGCCGGGCCCGACCAGTACGGCTACGGGCAGCCGCAGTACGACACCTACGCCGCGGCGCCGTCGTACGAGCCGTACCCGCAGCCCACGTATCCGGACCCGCCGCAGCAGCAGTACCGCCGGGCCCACTGACCCCTCTCCGCTGTGGCCGGACGGCCGGGGCCGGGCGGTCAGCGGCGGCGCGTCAGCGTCAGGTGCGCGACGCCGCTCGGGCTGCCCGTGGTCTCCACGTCGAACCGCTCCTCCAGCCCCTCGAGGCCGTCCCAGAGGCGCACGCCCCGGCCGAGCAGGATCGGCACCACCACGACGTGCAGGTGGTCGACGAGGTCGGCGGCCAGGAACTCCCGCACCGTCGTGGGACCGCCGCCGAGCCGCACGTCGCGGCCGCCCGCCGCCTCCGTCGCGAGCTGCACCGCCTCCGCGGGGGCGGCGTCGACGAAGTGGAACGTGGTGCCGCCCTTCATCTCGATCGGCGGCCGGGGGTAGTGGGTCAGCACGAACACGGGCGTGTGGAACGGGGGCTCGTCGCCCCACCAGCCGGTCCAGCCGTCGTCGTCCCAGGGGCCGCTGCTCGCGTCGAACTTGTTGCGCCCCATGATCTCCGCGCCGATGCCCGGGTCGTGGGCGGCGGCGAAGACGGCGTCGACACCCGCCACGGTGCCCCGGGAGGGGAAGAACCACTCGTGCAGCCGCTCACCCGCGTGCCCGAACGGCGCCTCACGCGTCTGCCCCTCCCCGGTCGCGAAGCCGTCGAGGGACACCGAGAGGTTGTGCACACGAACGCTCATGCCCCTACCGACGGCGCGGCGCCCGAAAACTCATCGCGCCACCCGAGATCCTCCGCGCGGCGGGTGACGTGCGCCGGGGTCTCCCCGTCGGCGTCGGCGGACCGGACCAGCTCCCCCGCGACGCGGCGCACGGGGATCACCCCGGCCCAGGTGCCGGGCGCGACGTCAGCAGGGTCGTCGGCCACGCCCGCGGCCCGCTGCTTCATGGACGCCTCCGCGAGCGGCAGCGCCAGCACCGCCGTGGCGGCCAGCTCCTTGCGCGTCGCCGGCCGCAGGGTCGACGACCGGCCGGGCACCATGTGGTCGACGATCGCGTCGAGCGCTCGCGTCTTCTCCGCGTCGTCCGTCACGAGCCGCGGGCGGCCGATCACCACGGCGGACCGGTAGTTCATCGAGTGGTGGAAGCCGGACCGCGCGAGGACCAGCCCGTCGAGCTCCGTCACCGTGACGCAGACGTCGCCGTCGAGCGCCCGGCCCAGCCAGCCCGCCGCCACGGAGCCGTGCAGGTAGAGCGTTCCGCCGTCGTCCGGTCCGTCGACGTCCACGGCGTACGCCGTGGGGAGCACCACCGGGTGCGCACCCGCGGTGACCCCGAGGTGAGCCACCAGCCCGTCGGCGAGCAGGTCCAGGAGGGCCCCTCGGTCGGTGAGCATGCGCTGGCGGCCGCGGGTCGGCAGGGTGCGGGGCGTCGGGGAGAGGGGGGCGTCCATACGAGTAGCATCGGCACCCGGTGGCCTGCCGTCACGGGCCACTTCGGCGCCTCCCCGACAGGACACTTCATGGTGACGCTCCCCGTGCGGCTCGACCGCTCCCGCGCCGAGCCCCTCCCCGCCCAGCTCTCCGGGGCGGTCCGCGCGCTGGTCGTGGACGGCACGCTGACCAAGGGCGACCGGCTGCCGTCCACGCGCGCCCTCGCCACCGACCTCGGCGTGTCCCGTGCCGTCACGGAGCAGGCCTACGACCAGCTCCTCGCCGAGGGCTGGATCGAGACCCGGCGCGGGTCGGGCACCTTCGTCGCCTCCGGGGGGCGGCTCCCGGCGGTGGTCGCCGCGCCCCGGCGGGCCACGCCGCCGTCGGACCTGGTACCCCTCGACGCCGGGACGCCCTGGCTCGACCCCCGCCACCTCGCGGGCTGGCGACGCGCCTGGCGCGAGGTCTCCGCCGAGACGCCGCCGCGCGGCTACCCCGACCCGCTCGGGCTGCCCGAGCTGCGCACGGCCCTGGCCGAGCGGCTCGCGCGGACCCGCGGCCTCGTCGTCGACCCGGACGCGCTGCTCGTCACCTCCGGGACCACGGACGGCCTGCGGCAGCTCCTCGCCGCGCTGCCGCCCGGTCACGTGGCGGTGGAGGACCCGGGCTACCGCGCCGCGGTGGAGACCGCCCGGACCGCGGGGCGGCAGGTGGTCGACCTGCCCGCCCTCGCGCCCGTGACCACGCTCGACGGCTGCGCCGCCGCCTACGTCACCCCGGCCCACCAGCACCCCCTCGGCCGGGTCATGCCCGCCGGCGACCGGCTCACGCTCCTCGACACGGCCCGCCGCGACGGCGCGGTCGTCGTCGAGGACGACTACGACTCCGAGCTGCGGTACGACGTCGCCCCCGTGCCCGCCCTGGCCGCACTCGACCGGTCGCGCGTGGCATACCTCGGCACCGCCGCGAAGTCGGTCGTGCCGAGCCTGCGGATCGGGTGGATGGTGCCGACGCCGGGGCTGCTGGACGACGTCGTCCGCCGTCGGACCGTGACGCACGACGCGCCGTCCTGGCCCGCGCAGCGCGCGCTGCTCACCCTGCTGCGCGACGGGTGGCTCGACAAGGTGGTACGCACCGCCCGGCGGGTCTACGGCGAGCGGGCGCCGCGCGTGGCACGCGCGCTCGCACCGCACGCCGAGCCCGCCGGGCCGATGGCCGGGATGTACTCCGCCTGGCTGCTGCCGCAGGCCTCGGCGCTGGCGGCACGTGACGCGGCACGCACGGCCGGGTTCGAGGTCCGCCTGCTCGCCGACTACTGCCGGTCGGCCGGCCTGACCGGCCTCGTGATCGGGTTCGGCGGCGTCACGGACGAGCAGCTCGACCGGGCGCTGGAAGCGATCACGCGCGGCCTCTCCGCAGCCGCCTGATCGCTGTGGGTATGGCTGTGGTGTGAATCCCGGCGGGAATTCACACCACAGCCATACCCACAGCGATCAGGCGGCTAGACCAGGGAGTCCTCCCACGCCGCGTGGAGGGTCGCGAAGCGGCCCTCTCCCGCGACGAGGTCCGCGGGCGTGCCGTCCTCGACCACGCGGCCGTGCTCCATGACGAGCACCCGGTCGGCGATCGCCACGGTGGACAGGCGGTGGGCGATGATGATGGCGGTCCGGTCGGCGAGCAGGGTCTGCAGGCCGTGCTGGACGAGCCGCTCGCCGGGCAGGTCGAGCGACGACGTGGCCTCGTCGAGGACCAGCACGGCCGGGTCGGCGAGGAACGCGCGCGCGAACGACAGGAGCTGACGCTGGCCTGCCGACACCCGCCCGCCGCGCTTGTTCACGTCGGTGTCGTAGCCGTCGGGCATGGCCATGACGAAGTCGTGGACGCCCACCGCCTTGGCCGCCGCCTCGATCTCGTCCTGGGTGGCGCCGGGCCGCCCGAGCGCGATGTTCTCGCGCACCGACCCGCTGAACAGGTACGCCTCCTGCGTCACCATGACGACGGCGCGGCGCAGGTCTGCCGACGACAGGTCCCGCAGGTCCACACCGTCGAGCCGCACGTGACCGGCCGTCGCGTCGTAGAACCGCGTGACCAGCTTGGCCACCGTCGACTTGCCGGCGCCGGTGGTGCCCACGAGCGCCACCGTCTGGCCGGCGGGGATGGTCAGGTCCAGGTCGGGGAGCACGACCGGCCCGTCGCCGTACTGGAAGCGCACGTGCTCCAGGCGCAGCTCGCCCTTCGCCGCGGGCAGCGGCACCGGCTTCTCCGGCTCGACGACGGTCGGCTCCTCCGCCAGGAGCCCCGACACCTTCTCGAGCGCGGCCGCGGCCGACTGGAACGCGTTGTAGAACATGCCGAGCTGCTGGATGGGCTGGAAGAACCGCTTCACGTACAGCAGCACGGCCACGAGCATGCCGACCTCCATGGTGCCGCCCAGCACCCGCCAGCCGCCCACGGCCAGCGCCGCCACGACGGTGACGTTGCCGATCAGGACGAGTCCGGGCTGGTAGCGGCCGTTCACGCCGAAGATGCGGAGGTTGGCCTGGCGGTACTCCTGCCCGAGGCGGTCGTACTCGGCCTCCGTGGTGGCCTCGCGGCGGAACGCCTGCACCGCGCGCATGCCCGTCATGGTCTCGACGAACTTCACGATGAGGCGGGCCGACGCCGTGCGCTGCTCGCGGTAGTACACCTGGGACTTGCGCTGGAACCACCGGGTCAGGAACCAGGCGGGGACGAACGCGCAGGCGAGCACCAGGCCCGAGCGCCAGTCCACGAGCATCAGACCGACGAACGTGAACACCATGACGAGCAGCGAGGAGACGACGCCGGTCAGGCCGCCGTCGAGCAGCTCGCGCAGGGCCTCCAGGTCGGACGTCTGCCGGGAGATGATCCGGCCCGACGTGTACGACTCGTGGAACTCCAGCGACAGGCGCTGCGTCTGGCGGAACACGCGGCGGCGCAGCTCGAGCAGCACCGTCTGCGCGATCCGGGCAGCCGCCACCCGGTAGGCGCCGATCGCCAGGCCCGCCACGACCGCGGCGATGAAGTAGGCGACGCCCACCGAGATGAGCAGGCGCGGGTCGTCGTCGCGCAGGGCGGGCAGCGCGTCGTCGATCGCCTTGGCCACGAGCCACGGACCCGCGACCTGCCCGGCCGTGGAGGCCACCACGAGGACGCCGGCCCAGGTGAGGCCCTTGCCGTGCGGACGGAGGAGGTTGCCGAGGAGCGACAGCGAGCGGGAGCGGACGGCGCGGCTGGTCGCCTTGTCGAGGCGGGTCTCGTCGTCGGCGGCCGCGTCGGTCGGACGGTGGGCCGGACGGTCGGCGGGGCGGGGGCTCACAGCGGCCTCGGCGGTCACAGGCTCTGCTCCTCGGGCTCGGTCTCTGCGTCGGTGTACGGGTCGGGCTCGAGGTCCCGGTCCCCCTCGCGGGCGTGGCTCTCGTAGTCCTCCTCGAGGCTGGAGATGATGTGCCGGTAGTGCGGGTCGCGGGCCAGCAGCTCCGTGTGCGTGCCCACGGCGGTGATGCGGCCGTCGCGGAGCACGGCCACCCGGTCGGCGAGCGCGACGGTGGACGGCCGGTGCGCGATGATCAGGCTCGTCGTGGTGCGCAGCACGTCCCGGAGGCGGGCGGTGACCGCCTCCTCGGTGGTGACGTCGAGCGCCGACAGCGGGTCGTCGAGCACCAGCACCGGCGGCCGGGCAGCCACCGCCCGGGCCAGCGCGAGCCGCTGGCGCTGGCCGCCCGACAGCGAGAGACCTTCCTCGCCGATCCGGGTGTCGATGCCGAGCGGCAGGTCGTGGACGAACTGCGCCTGCGCCACGTCGAGCGCCTCGTGCAGGCGGGCCTCCCGCTCGGCCGCGGGGAGGTCGTCGCTCACGCCGAGGAGCACGTTGTCCCGGACCGACGCCGAGAACAGGGTGGGGTCCTCGAACGCGACGGCCACCATGGACCGCACCTGCTCGCGGGTGAGGTCGCGCACGTCGGCGCCGTCGAGCAGCACCTGGCCGCCCGTGACGTCGAAGAGCCGCGGCACCAGCATCGCCAGGGTCGACTTGCCCGAACCGGTGAGGCCGACCAGCGCCGTCGTCGTCCCGGCGGGCAGGTCCAGGTCCACGTGCTCCAGCACCGGACGCTCCGCGTCCTCGTACCGGAAGGTGACGTCACGCAGGCTGACCTCGCCGGCTGGGACGGGCACGCGGACCGGCTCGGCCGGGTCGCTCACGGTGTTGGGCGTGTCGAGCACCTCGAAGTAGCGGTCGACGGCGGTGCGCGCGTTGAGCGTCATCGACAGGGTCATGCCGAGGTCCACCACCGGGCCGTTGATGACGGCGGTGGTGGCGAAGAACATCACCAGGTCGCCCAGGTCGATCTGGCCGTCCACGGCGAGGACGGTGCCGAGCACCACGCACGCCGCGATCGTGAGCTCCGGGATGAGTGTCAGGCTCGTCATGAGGCCCGCGTCGACGGACGCCTTCTTCATCTCCGTGCGGCGGAGCTCGTCGGCCTGGTCGGTGAAGGTCGCGAGCGCGTCGCGGCCCCGCCCGAACGCCTTGAGCACCCGGATGCCGTGCACGGACTCCTCGACCGTGGTGGCGAGGTCGCCCGACTGGTCCTGCGACTGGCGCGAGACGAGCCGGTACTTGCGGGAGAACCGGAAGACGATCACGACCACGGGGACGGCCCCGGCCAGGTACACCAGGCCCAGCCACCCCGCCGTGGCGACGAGGATGCCGATGCCGACCACGATCGTGGTCGCGCTGACGACCAGCTGCAGCACGCCGAAGATGAGCCAGCGGCGCAGCAGGCCGAGGTCGCCCATGATGCGCGACAGCAGCTGTCCGCCCGGCCACCGGTCGTGGAACGCGATCGGCAGGTTCTGCAGGTGGCGGAACAGCGCCATCCGCATGTCCGCCTCGACCTGAGTTCCAGGGAACATGACGAGGGTGCGGCGGAGCAGGATCAGGCCCGCCTCGGCCAGGCCGAGGACCAGCACGATGGCGACGGCCACGGCGAGGCCGCGCCAGTCGTGCTCCTGCGCGCCCGCGGCGAGCGGCCCGTTGACCACCCACCTGAGGGCCTGCGGGATGGCGAGCGCCGCGAGGCTCGCGCCGAGCGCGGACAGGAGACCGCCGACGAGGCGCGGCATGGCGGGGCGGACGAAGGGGTACAGCCGGCGGATCGAGCCGAACGTCGACAGGTCGGTCGATGCGTTTCGAGGTTCCGCGGCCGTGGCTGACGCTGGGGAGGTGGGTGTGGTTGGCATCACCCCCATTATCCCCCAAGGTCGTTAGTTAGCGTAAGCATCCATTTTGGGCGGGGCGTCCGCGCCGGCGCCCGCCGGGTCCGGCGTGGCGGCCGCCAGCGCCTCCGCGAGCGCCGCCCGGCCCGCCTCCGCGAGCGCGAGCCCCTTGTCGCGGCCGAGGTAGACGAGGCAGGCGTCCTTGGGACCGTAGGCGGACTCGAAGGTGACGCGCTCCCCCAGGTCGAAGCCCATGTCGACGGTCCTGGCGACGGCCTTCTCGTTGCGGGCGTCGGGCTCGCCGACGAGCCGGGCCACCGCCTCGGGCGCGAACAGGAACTCGATCATGGCCGGTCCCAGCACGGCCCACGCGGGCAGGAGTCCGCGCCCGCGGCCGCCGAGGAAGAAGTGGAACCCGAGGTCACCCGGCGCGGCCTCGTAGGCGGTGGCGACCGGGTCGTCCTCCGGGTGATACGCCTGCAGGAGCACCACGGGCTCGCCGTCCCAGCGCACCAGGTAGGCGTTGTGGGTGGGGAGCGACTCCACGAACTCGTAGGTCTCGCAGACCTCGTCGGGCGTGAGGTCGCCCAGCCCCCAGAAGGCGGCACGCGGCTCGGTGAACCAGCCGTGGAGCAGGGCGGCGTCTGCCTCGGGGTCGAGCACGTGGACCGTCACGGTCCCCGCGGGGCCCAGCTCGGTGCGCCACACCTCCTGGCCGCGCGACCCGCCGAGGAGGCGGTCGGTGGCGGTGGCGGGGGCCGTCGCGGGGGCCGTCGTCGGCTCGGGGGTCTGGTTCGTGGGCTCCGTCATGGGGCCACCTCCACTCTCGTGACGCGCCGCAGGCGCGCCCAGTCGGTCACGACGGGCGCGGTTCCCGCGTCCGCCCAGGTCTCCAGCTGGTCGGCGAAGTGCGGCGACCGCGGGTCGCCGCTCGCCCCGAACGGCACGCCCCAGCGGCTGCGCTCCCGGTCGGACAGGTCCCACACCCAGCGCGCGACGGACCCCCGCCACGACAGGTCCGTGGTGCCCGGCGCGGACGCCGTGCAGCGCACGGTGTCGGAGTCGCCCGCGAGCGCCACGGCGGGGACGCCGGGCGTCTCGGCGCCCGGTACGTCGGCCAGCACGTGGAGGGGGTGGAGGCGGTGAGTCTCGCCCCAGGTGACGTCCCTGTGCCCGACGCCGGTCGCTCGCCCGGGTGCGGCCGTCACCCGGGCGGCGACGACCTCAGCGAGGGCGGCCCAGGCCTCGGCGCGCGGGTCGAGCCGCTCGCCGCCGGGCCCGGCGACCAGGAAGCTGTTCCCCGTGTGGCCGTCGGAGGGGGAAGGGGTTCCTGGTCGCGGGGGGTCGGCCGGGCCGGCCGGGCCGGCGGGGCCGGCGGGGTCGGCCGGGCCGGCGGGGTCGGCGGGGTCGGCCGGGCCGGCGGGGCCGGCGGGGCCGGCGGGGCCGGCGGGGCCGGCCGCGGCAAGGATGCTCGCGAGCCCTTCTGCGACGCGGGCGGTCAGCGAGAACCACGGCGCAAAGATGACGCCGTAGCGGGCCACGGGGTCGGCGGCGGCGGTGGCGTCGGTGGCGTCGGTGGCGTCGCGCAACGGTGCGAGGACAGGGTGGGCGGCCACGCGGCGCACGAGCGCGTGCCGCCAGGCGGCGAACAGCGCCGCGCCTGTCGAGCCCGCGTCCATCCGCGCGCCGGCGTCGCACCAGGTGTGAAGCCGGCGGGCGGCGTCGAGCACCTGGGACGTGAGCTCCGTCGTACTGGCTCGCGCGGCTGCGGCCTCCGGGCGCGCGCCCTGCGTGTTCGGCAGTTCGTAGCGTGTTCGGTAGTCCGAGCTGCCGATCACGCCCCGAACTGCCGATCGAGCGAGGGTGTCGGCGGCAGGGTCCAGCCAGGACAGCAGTGCGGGCGCTCCACGGTGGACCGTGTCACCGTGCACCCGCTGCTGCGTCTCGGGCCGCTCGCCGCCGGCCGGGGCCGCAGCGAGCAGCTCCCGGATGCGGTCCGCGCGATGGGGGGCGTACGCCCAGCCGAGCGCGTGCGCCTCGCGGCCGGGCCGACGGTCCGCCGGGACACCGCCGGGCACACCGTCGCCGCCCGGCACGGCGGCCGGCTCACCGCCCGGCACACCGCCCGGCACGCCGTCACCGTGCGCCTCCCCCGCACCCCACGTCGCCGGGCGCTCGTTGGCGTCCACCGCCACGTCGGTCACGGCGACCGGCTCGGGGAGCCGAACCCAGGGCCGGGGGCGGGCGGCGTCGGTCCAGGCCGCTACCGGGAGCACCCGCTCGCGGGGCGACCGCTCGGCGAGGCGGCCGGCGGTCAGGCTGAGGATCTCGGTGCGGTCGGCGGCGAGGACCCGGTTCACGGGGTCCACCCAGCCGGTGAACGCGTCGGCGACGTCGCGCGCCGACCGCGCCCGCAGCAGGGCGCGCCACGAACCGATCCCGAGGTCGGCGCCGGCCCGCACGGGCCAGCGCACGGAGTACGCCACCTCCTCCCCGGAGCCGTCAGACGCTCCCCGGCGCACAGGCCGGGGAGCGTCTGACAACTCATCGAGGGAGCGGGCGAGCCCGGCCACCACGGGGCCTCGGGCCGTCTCCACCCAGGGGACCGTCACGGGCTCGGCGCCACGGACGAGCACCACCTCGCTGCCGGACGCGGCGGGCTCCCACCCGTCCGGGCCGTGCGCCTCCACCGCCGCCTGTGAGGGAGCCTGTCCGGGCCCACTCCAGGCACCGGGCCCGCCCCAGGCGTCGGACCAGTCGGGCAGCAGGTCCCGGTCCGCGGCACGACGGCGGAGCCGCTCCGCGAAGACCTCCGTGTGGTGGGCCATCGCGTTGGTGATGCCCCAGGCGGCATCGCCCGTGTGCCCGAAGTGCTGCACCCCGGGCACGCCGGGGAAGGCGAGCCCGACCACGTCGTACTCGTCGCACGCGAGCCGCACCTGCTGGTACACGCCGGGCAGCTCGAGCAGCCGGTGCGGGTCCCCCGCGAGGAGCGGCGCGCCGGAGGTGGTGCGCGAGCCGTGCACGGCCCAGGCGTTGGACCCGGAGGAGGGTCCGGCGTCGGCGGCGAACAGGGCGGCCAGCTGCTCAGCGGCCACCCCGGGGAAGGCCGGGCCGAGCGTGCGGGCCACGTGGTCGCGCCACAGCACGTTGGCGAACCCGCCGAACAGCACGTGCGCCACGAGGAAGACGCCGACCGGCGCCCAGGTGGGCCACGGCTCGACGTCGGGCAGCGGGCCCTCGAGCTCGGAGAGGGCGGCGAGCTCGGGGGCGCCGTGCGTGCCCTCCGCGAGGCCCGCGTTCACCCCCGCCGTGTACGCGGCGAGCCAGGCCTGCTCCGCCGAGGGCAGCGCGGCGTGCACGCGGCGGGCCGTGTCGGCGAGCCGCACCTGCACGGCGAACCGGTCCCACTCCAGCCCCGCCGGGCCGAGGCGCTCCGCGAGCCGCCCCTCGGCCCGCCACCGGTCCACCTCGATCTGCCAGCCCCGGTCCAGGGCCGTGACGTAGCCCTGCCCGTAGGCGAGCGCCCCCTCGTCGGCGGCGCGGACGTGGGGCACGCCGAGGCCGTCCCGGTAGAGCTCGAACGCGTGGGTCACCGGGCCACCGGGTTCGGCATCTCGCCGGCGTAGATGAGCGAGCCGGACTGGTCGGCGAGGTCGACCATCTGCAGCGTGTTGCGCAGCTGGAGCCGGTTCAGGCAGGAGTGCGCGAACCGCTGGGCCCGGAGGTCCACCCCGGTGCGCAGGTCCGGGTGCTCCGACCGGTGCCGGTCGATCACCTCGGCCACGAGGGCCCAGAACCGGTCCTCGCGCAGCACCCCGTCCGTGGCGAGGATGCCCGCCAGGTGCCGCAGGACGCCGTCGAACACGTCGGTGAAGATGGCGAGCGCCTTCTCGTCGTCGGGCACCACGGACCGCACCCGCTCGATGCCCTCGGGCAGCGCCCGGTCCCCCACCACGACGATCTCCTCGCCGATGTCCTTCATCAGGGTGCGCCGCACCACGCCGTCGCGGAGCACGAGGATGAGGTTCTCGCCGTGCGGCATGAAGGCGAGGTCGTGCGCGAGGAGGCAGTGCACGAGCGGGTAGAGGTACGCGTCGAGGTACGCGCGCACCCAGGCTGTGGGCGTGACGCCCGAGGCCCGCACCAGCCCGCTCACCAGCGCCTGCCCCGACGCGTCCCGGTGCAGCAGGGAGGCCATCGTGGCGAGCCGCTCCCCCGGCGCGAGGCGCGGCAGGGGCGACTCCCGCCACAGTGCCGCGAGCATCTTGCGGTGCGCGTTCGGCTTCGGCGTGCGGTGGTAGACGTCGCCGGTGTAGCCCACCGACGCGAGCTCGCGCAGCACGCCGAACCCGGCACCCTGGAGGGTCGCGTCGCCGGTCACGAGGCCCGCCACCCAGTCGTTGATCGCGGGTGTCGCGCGCATGTACGCGGGCGACAGGCCGCGCAGGAAGCCCATGTTCTGGATCGCGAGCGCCACCTTGACGTAGTGCCGCTCGGGTCGCGTCCGGTTGAGCATGGTGCGGATGGACTGCTGCGGCTGGTACTCGTCACCGCCGGGCCCGAGGGGCACGAGGTCGCCGCGCGCCACGTCCGCGGCGAACGTGAGCGGCACGCGGTGCTGCCACTGCCAGGGGTGGACGGGCAGGTAGAGGTAGCCGGCGGGGTCGAGGCCGCGGGCGGTGAGCCGGTCGGCGAACGCCTGCCGCTCCGCGCCCGACAGCTCCGCCCCGTAGTGCTCGGCCTCGGTCAGCGGGGCGCCGTCGGGTCCGGCACCGAGCGCCAGGTGGGAGTGCTCGCGGCGGGCCGCGAGCCACATGAGCCGCAGGCGCGCGCCGCGCTCGGGGGCGTAGGCGCGGTAGTCGTCGAGGGCGAAGCCGATGCGGCCGTTGTTCGCCACGAAGCCCGGGTGGCCTTCGGTCATCGCGGCCTCGACGGCCTGGAAGGCGTCGGCGGCGAGGCGGCGGTCGTCGCCGGGCTCCGGGCCGACGGCGTCCGGCACGAGCGCCGCGACGAGGCCGGCCGACGACGGCGAGGCGCCGCTCGTCTCCCGCTCGAGCTTCGCGGCCCCGCTGGCCAGCGTGGACGACAGCTCCTCCAGGTACACCGCGAGCAGGTCGTCGGGGATGTGCAGGAGCGGCTGCAGCTCGGCGACCAGCTCGAGCGCGTCGACGGGCGCCGGGGCGCCGGCGACGGTGCGCGTCAGACCTGCCTCGTCGATCACCCAGTGCTCGAGGGCGTACCGGCGGGCCGCGAAGCGGTACTCCACCGTGCAGTCGCCGGTGTCGAGGGCGAGCACGTAGTCGAGCGGCTCGTCGTGCACGTGGGACCCATCGGCGGGGGTGCCGTCGGCGCGCTCGGGCAGGAAGAGGCGCTCGTGGGTGAACTCGGCGATCGCCTTGGCGACCAGGTGGCGGTGCGCGCGTTCGCCCAGGTCAGGGCGCAGGTGCGGGGCGAGCTCCGGCCCGTCGCCGAGGGGCGACGCCGCGTAGTCCTCGCGCGTGCAGACCGACAGGGCGGCGCGCTTGCCCGGCAGCTCCACCTCGCGCAGCACGCGGAAGCCGGCGGCCGCGTTCTTGGCGGCGATCTTGGTGTTGCGCACGTCCGGCTCGACGACGACACGGAGCGCGCCGAGGCCGCCGTCGTCCGGCTCGCCCAGGCAGAACCGCATGACCGTGCCGAAGACGGCGTCCGTGAGGCCCGCGCGCGGGGCGACGGGCGGGGCGACCAGGAGGTGCATGCCCAGGTCACCCGGCAGGGCGTCGTGCACGCCCGCGAGCGCGACGTGCCGCGGGTCGTAGGTCTCGGCGAGGAACAGCGGCTCGCCGTCGAGGCGGCCGAGCCACGCGTCCTGGTGCGGGTGTGCGACCACCGAGGCGAGGTAGTCGCGCACCTCGTCGGCGGTGAGCGAGCCCATCTGCCAGAACGCCGACGCGGGGTGGGCGAGCCAGCCCTGCACCAGGGCGGCGTCGCGGGCGGGGTCGACCGGCTCGACGGTCAGGGTCCCGAGGCGGGACGGCGCGGAGAAGCGGGGCGCGGTCGCCGGGGTGGCGGGCGGCGCGGCCTCGCGGGCGGCCTGCGGGACGACGACGTCGGCGCTCACCGGGCCACCTCCGCCAGGGGTGCCTGCTGCGCGGGGTGCGTGCCGGCGTCGTCGGCGGGGGCCCCCGCGCCGGGGAGACCGAACTGCTGGAACGCGATGCGCCGCTCCACCGGGTAGACCTCCCGGCCGGTGACGCCCGCCAGGATGACGGAGTTGCGCCAGGCGCCGAAGCCCAGGTCGGGGGCGGTGACGCCGTGCGTGTGCTCCTCGGCGTTGACGACGTGGACGCGGCGGGCGTCGTCCACCGTGTAGTCGCGGGCGACGGCGAACCGGCCGCGCTCGTCGAGGTTGAGCAGGTGGCGCACCGGGTCGAGGAAGTCCGGTACGGACGACCCGTAGCCCGTGGCGACGACGACCGCGCGGGTGCGGTGCTCCGCCGTCGTGCCGAGCTGGTTGTGCCGCAGGGTGAGGATGTGCTCGTCACCGTCGGTGCGGGCGTCCGTCACCGCCGTGTCGGTGAGCAGGGTGGTCGGCACGGGGCGGCCCAGGGCGGACTTGCGGTAGAGGGTCTCGTAGATGTCGTCCACGAGGTCGCCGCTGATGCCCTTGTAGAGGTTGCGCTGCTCGCGGCCCAGGGTGTCGCGCAGGGCGCCGGGCAGGCCGTGGAAATGGTCGGTGTACTCGGGCGACGTCAGCTCGAGCGTCAGCTTCGTGTACTCCATCGGGAAGAACCGGGGCGAGCGGGTCACCCAGTCGAGGGTGAGACCGGGGCCGGCGTCGTCGAGCAGGTCGCGGTACACCTCCGCGGCGCTCTGCCCGCTGCCCACGACGGTGACCGCGCCGCTCGCGACGAGGGCGTCGCGGTTCGGGAGGTAGTCGGCGGTGTGGACCACGGGGCCGGCACCCGCCGCGCTCGCGCCGGCCAGCCCGCGGAACGCCTCCGGGACGCGCGGCGTCGTGCCCACGCCCAGGACCACGTGCCGCGCCCGGTACGTCTCCGTGCCGGAGGCCGTCTGCGCGGTCACCTCGAACCCGTCGCCGGTCTGCACGACGGCGGTCACGCGCCTCCCCCAGCGCAGCGAGGTCAGGCGCTCGCTCACCCAGCGGCAGTACTGGTCGTACTCGGACCGCAGGGGGAAGAACGACTCCCGGATGTAGAACGGGTACAGGCGGCCCGTGTGCTTGAGGAAGTTGAGGAACGAGTAGGGCGACGTGGGGTCGGCCATGGTCACGAGGTCGGCGAGGAAGGGGACCTGGATGGTGGCCCCCTCCAGCATCATCCCGGGGTGCCAGCGGAACTCGTCCGCCTGGTCGAGGAAGACGGCGTCGACGTCGGGCAGGGGGTCCGCCAGCGCGGCCAGGCCCAGGTTGAACGGGCCGACGCCGATGCCGACGAGGTCGTAGGTGCGGTTCACAGGGACTCCAGGGCCGTCTCACCCGAGCGGGCGAGACGAGGGTGGACGGTACGGCAGGGCGGGGCGTCGTCCTCGGCGAGCTCCTCGCCCGCGAGGAGACCCTGGGCAGCGGAGCGCACCAGCTCGAGGACGCCACGGACGTCGTCGAGCGTGACGTCCGGGTTGAGGAGGGTGAGCTTGAGGCAGGGGCGGCCGTCGATGACGGTCTTGGCGACGAGGGTGCGGCCGGAGTCGAACAGGACGCGGCGGATCTGCGGCACGAGCTCGTCGGCGTGCGCCGGGTCGAGGCCGTCCGGCTCGTAGCGGAAGAGGACCGTGCTCAGGTCCGTGGGGGCGAGGAGGCGGAGGTCCGGGTCGGCGTCGACCACGGCGTGGACGGCCTGGGTGAGGTCGCAGAACGCGTCGACCATCGCGCCGATACCGTCGGCGCCGAGGGCGCGCAGCGTGGTCCAGAGCTTGAGGGCGTCGAACCGGCGCGTGGTCTGCAGCGACCTGTCGACCTGGTTGGGCTCGGCGTTCTCCAGCGGGTTCAGGTAGTCCGCGTGCCAGGCGACCGGGCCCAGGTCGGCCCGCTCGCGCACGATGAGGGCGCTGGAGCTGACCGGCTGGAAGAACGCCTTGTGGTAGTCGACGGTGACCGAGCGGGCGCGCTCGATGCCGTTCAGGAGGCGGCGGCGGGCCGGGCTCACGAGCAGGCCGCAGCCGTACGCCGCATCGACGTGGAGCCAGGTGCCGGTCGCGTCGCAGAGGTCGGCGATCGGGGCCAGCGGGTCGATGCAGCCACGGTCGGTGGTGCCCGCCGTCGCGACCACCGCCATGACCGTGTCACCCGCGCGGGACGTGCTCGTCAGGGCCGCGGCCAGCGCGTCCGCGTCCATGCGGCCCGTGAGGTCGGTCGGCACGGCGACGACGGCGTCGTCGGCCAGGCCGAGCAGGAGCGCGGACTTGGCGACGCTGAAGTGGCTCGCCTCCGTGGCGAGGATGCGCAGGCGCTCGAGCGGCGCGCCCGTGCGGCGGGCCCGCTGGCGGGCCAGGAACAGGGCCTGGAAGTTGGACTGCGTGCCGCCCGAGGTGAAGACGCCGTCGGCCCCCGCCGGGTTCTCCGCCGATGCCGGCTCGAAGCCGATCCGCGACGCCGTCCACGCGACCACCCGCTGCTCCATGAGCGTCGCGACCGTGGACTGGTCGTACGTGTCGACCGACGTGTTGATCGCCGCGAGCATCGCCTCCGCCGCGACCGCGGGGATCGCCACGGGACAGTTCAGGTGCGCCGTGTAGGCGGGGTCGTGGAACCAGATGGCGTGGGTGGCGTAGAGGTCGGCCACCTCGCGGAGCGCCTCCTGCGTGCCGGCGCCCGGGGCGTCCAGGTCGACCGCGTCGACCAGCGCCTGCAGCTCGGAACGGCTCGCGCCCGAGAACGGCTGGGTGACGGCCGCGAGCCGCGCAGCGACGTCGTCGACCACGCCGTGGACCGTCGCGGCATAGTGCTCGGCGGTCGCGGTGCGCAGCAGGGCGGCGGGGTCGTACGACGCCGTCGCGGACAGTCCGCCGGCCTCGGGCAGGGCTGAGGGCATGCGAAGGGCTCCTCGGGCATGGGAAAGGGACCGGCACGTTCGCCAGGGCTACCAAGTAAGGTATGCCTGGCCTAACTTAATGGAAGCGGGGCCGCCGTCAACCCGGTGCCCGTGATCCGGTCCGGCGATTCCGTGCCACGCGCCGCCAAGCCCTTCGCACGAGCGCCCAGGATCGGTACCTTTCCGTCATGACCTCGGACAGTGGCGCGACGCAGACCGGGCACGACGTGACAGAGAACACACCCGATGTCGAGGAGGCCGCAGCCGCCTCGCAGGGCGCGGCGGCGGAGGCGGGCGCGGCGGAGGCGGCGGAGGCGGGCGCGGCGGAGGCGGCCGCCGGTTCGATCGGCGACTACAACGTGGACCGGCTCGAGCGGCTGCGCGCCCTGCTGACGGCCCCGATCAAGATCCCCGAGTCGGCGACCACCGCGGCGGCGACGGCGGCAGCCGAAGCCGCCTCCTCCGCAGGTGGCGCCGACAGTCCCGAAGGAGCGGCGCCCGGCAACGGTGCTGCGGTTGCGGACCACGGCAGGGCAGCCGGCACCGCGGCCGACGACGACTACGCCGCGCCGGTCGTGGACGTGGAGCCCGCTGCCGGCGGGGTGCAGGTGGTCGCGTCGGTCAAGGCCGCCGCGCTCGCGGCAGCCTCGGCCGCTGGGGAGTCGACGGTCTCCACCGGGTCGCTCCCCCGCGTGCCGTCCGCGGACGGCGGGTCCGCCCCGCGGACGCCCGGTGCCGGGGGGGCACGCTCGCGCCGTACCTGGGCGGACGCGTTCCTGGAGCGCCCCGTCAAGGCGCTCACCGCCGAGGAGCTGCGCGAGGAGCTCGTGACCCGGCTCGACAGCGACGCGGCGGCCGCCACCGAGGCACGCGAGGCGGCAGCGGCGCAGCTCGCCGAGCTCGCTGTCAAGGTGGCCGAGCTCCAGCAGGCACTCACGGCCGCGGCCGACGAGGCCACCGCCGCCCGCGAGGAGGCCGAGCAGGCGAAGGCCGCCGCCGCGTCCGCGACGACGACCGCCCAGACGGCGACGACCAGCAGCGGCGCGGCGACCGAGTCCGCGAACGCCGCGGCCACGAAGGCCGGGTCCGCCCGGACCCTGGCCGTGGTGGCGACGCTCGTGGGTGTCGTCGCCGCGGTGGTGGGGGCGATCCTGCCGATGTAGGGGTTGCTCGCCGGCTCGAGCAAGCGGGCGCGGGGGCGCTCGCCGCTCGAACCGACGGGCGGGGCCGGCCGACGGGGGCAACGCCGGCCAGCCCGGTCAGTGGGAGCCTGCGCCGCCCGCCGCCGGCCGGGCAGCCGTGGGGTCGTCCAGGTCCATGCCCGCCCGCAGCACGATCCGCGTCGGCGCACGCCGGGCAGCGCGACCCGCCGACGGGTGGGACGACGGGTACGACGCCGCAGGACCACCGGCGCGCAGGTCGGCACGCGACAGGTAGGTCACTCGCGGCCGCTCGCGCGCCGAGGCCACGAGCGCGGCGAACGCCCCTTCGACCGGTGACACGCCGGCCCGGATCGGCTCGTCCATCTCAGCACCCCTCTCACCCAGCGACTCGTACGTATGTTCGAGTATAGCGACCGAGAGAAGATCCGCCACCCCACGACCGGCTCGACCACGACCCTAGACGGGCCCACCCACACCCTCGGCGACCCGGGTGCGACGATGCTGCCGTGATCCTCCGGCCCGTCGCACCCGCCGACCTCGAGCGCGCCCCGGCGTGGCTCGACGGGCTTCACCTGAAGCCGGACAGCTGGCGAGACCGCTCCTCCAGGGCCGTCCTCGCCGAGGAGGGCGGGCACCTCGTCGGAGTCGCTCAGGCGTTCGCCGGGCGGGTGCACGACTCCCGGCTCTACCTCGACGTTCGGGTCCGGCCCGACCGGCGTCGCCACGGTCTGGGTACGCAGCTCGTCCGGGAGCTCGCACGCCTTCGCCCGGATCCGCGGCCCTTCCGGGCAAGGGCCCCTCACGGGTCCGCGGCCCACCGGTTCCTGGAGTCGCTCGGCGGCGGCGTCGTCCAGCGCTGCCCGCCCATGGAGGTCGAGGTCGCGGAGGCGCTCGCCGCCCTCGATCCCTGGCCCCTCCCCGACGAGATCCGCACCGTCCCGGCGCGCGACCTCCCGGTCCCTGACCTCGAACGGGCCGTGGTGGACCAGTACCGCTGGCAGCACGAGGGGTGGGCGCCGGTCGCAGACGGGTTCGAGCCGTGGCTGCTGCGGTCGGCCCAGGAGGCCGACCGAGACGCGTCCACCTGTGCCGTCGGCCCGGCGGGCGAGATCCTCGCCCTGGCACTCGCCTATCCGGACGACGATCCGCTCCCCGTCCTGACCGTGGAGACCGAGGCCCGCCATACCGCCGACGGCGAGGCCCTGGTCGCTGCATGCACTCGGGAGTCGCTGGCCGTGCTCGGGTCGGCGGGCATCGGCCGGCTGACGTTCGACGGCCACGTGTCGGACCCGCACTTCACCCAGGTCCTGGCGCGGCTCCCCGCGACGGGCGACACCGTCGTGATCCTCGATCTCCCGTAGCCGACCGGGTTGCCCGTGTGATCGGTAGTTCGGTGGGGGGGGGGGGGGGGGGGGGGCCGGCGCACCCCCCCCCCCCCCCCCCAACACGCGGGGGGGGCCCCGGGGGGTGGGTTTTGGTGGGGCGCTGGGCCGCCCCCCCCCCCCCCCCCCCCCCCACCGAACTACCGATCACACGGCTGAGAGGCCCAGTGCGGCGGCGGCACGCGCCCGGCATGTACGGTCTTCACCCATGGCGACCGACGACACGGCCCCGGCCGACACCTTCGAGCCCCTGACCGCCGGCCCCGGAACCCCGCGGCACGCCACCCCGCGGCAGCGCCGTGGCTGGGGCTTCCTCAACGACCTCACCGCGGAGGTGCGCCAGCAGCTCGCCCGGCTCGACCTCGCCGTCCCCGTCACCGACGCCGACCTCGACCGGGGCGACCTCGACACTCCCGCGCCCCACGCCGCGGCTCCCGCCCCGCAGGCAGCGCCCGCGAACGCTGCGCACCACGCCGACGACGGCGGCCAGGACCCCTGGAGCCTCCACGACCTCGCCGGGCTCGCGTCCAGCGCGCTCAAGATCGCCGACGGCGCGGCCGCCCAGGCCGACACCGCACGGTCCGAGGCGCACGCCGCGCTCGGGTATGCCCAGGCAGCCCAGTCCGACGCGGCCGCGGCCGTCGTCGAGGCCCGGAACGCCCAGTCGGAGACGTCGGCCGCCCGCGGGGAGACAGCCGCCGTGCTCGCGGAGCTGCAGGCCACCCGGGCCGAGCTCGCGCAGCTCGCCGCCACGACCCGCCGCAACATCACCATCGGCTGGTCCGTCGGCGGGGCGGGCCTGGCGCTCGCGGCGGTGTCCCTGGTGGTCGCCCTCCAGTAGCAGGGCCGACGCCGACCCCCGTCACGACACCCGCGTGTACGTGACCTGGCTCGCCCCGCCCTCCGGGGTGCTGTACGAGATCAGGAGCGTGTTCTCGTCCACCAGGACGTACGGGGCCGGCTGGCTGAACGCCGCCCGGACGTACTCCAGCCCGGGGAACGGGGTAATCGGGGTGCCGTCGAGGATCATCGTGCCGTCGCCGGTGAGGCCGGCCAGGACGAACGTGGAGCCGTCGTCGGTGTAGGTGGCGGTGAAGCTGACGGTCCCCGTGCCCGTCCGCTCGAACAGCGTGCACGCAGCCTGGTACCCGCCGGTCCACGTCAGGTCCTCGGCGAAGGTCATCGTGTAGTCGCCGTCGCAGTCCATCGGCGACGCGCCCGCGTCGGGCCGCATGGCGCTGACCACGTCGTCGTAGTCGGCGGTCCACGTGCCCACCAGGCTGCGCTCGCAGGCCTCCTCCAGGGAGACGGACCGCGCACGGACCGCCACGTCGCCCGGCTCCACGGCGCCCGCGGCCGCCACGCCCGGCCCCGCGCCGGCGGGAAGCAGCCCCGGCGGGGTGGTGCCGTCGGGGCACTCGCACTCGGCAGCATCGAGGCAGAACCGCACGCCGGCACCGGGCGCCAGCGGGACGGTGCCCGTGCCAGGCAGCTCGACCGCGCCCGCGACCCCGCCCTCCAGCGTCACCTCCAGGATGGCGACCCCGCTCGGGACCAGCCGCACCGGCAGGGCACCGAACCGTCCGACGGCGAGCCGCGTCTCCTCCGTGCCGCCGTCGCCCACCCGCAGGTACAGCTCGGTCCGGGCCCGGGTGATGCCCGGGCCGGTGGACTCCCACTCGGTGCCGAGGTCGGGGTAGCGCACCAGCGCCATCGCCTGGGTCCGCACCGCGTCCGCCGCGGCCATCCCGCCGAAGAGCGTCTCCACGGCCGTCGTGACCCCTTCGCCGAGCATCGGCAGCATCGTTCGCCACGGGTCCGCCCCCGCGGCCGCCGCCACCGCGTAGAGACCGATCGTGTCGTAGCTCCGGCGGTTCAGCGCCTGCTCCGGCAGGGTCAGCCAGGTGTCCCAGGGCGCGGCGCTGCTTCCCGAGCCCCCCGCGAACGCCTCCCCCGCCCACTCGGCCTGGCCCTCGATCTGCCAGTCGGGCCCCGACTCGAACGCCTCCAGGTCCGCGTCGAGCTGGAAGCAGTGCCACAGCTCGTGCGCGATGGTGCTGGTCGTCGAGGCGGTGTCCGGTCCGTAGATCGACGGGTTCAGCGCCACCCGGCACGCCGTCGGCCGCTCGCCGGTGCCGTACACGCCGGACGCCCGCCCCAGGTCGCGCATCACCCCCTCGCGCACGGTCCTGGCCCGGACCGGGAGCCGTAGGTCGTGGCCGCTGCGCTCCTCGAGCCCGGCCACGATCTGCGCCACGATCTCCCGCAGCTCCTCCCGGGTCGGCACGGCGTCCGGGTCGACGGCGCCGCCCGCGCCCTCCCGCGACCGGCCCGGCTCCACCTCCACCTCCTCCTCGCCCTCCCCGGGCTCGAGGGCCGCGTCGGCGGCCGCGACGACGTCGGCGGGCAGCTCGTCGCGGGCACCCAGCACGCGCCGGGCCGCCAGGCCGCCGAGGTCGTGGTGGTGCCCGTCGGCGGACAGGTCCAGCGGCTCCACCCCCGGCAGCGGGCCCACCTCCGCCGCGAAGATCCGCTGGGCGACGTCGAGCGGCAGCACGCCGTCGTCGTCGAGGAGCTCGCCGAGGGCGACGATCCCCGGGTCGGGCTCGGGCGAGGGCGCGGCCGACGACGGCGTCGCACCGCCCGCCCCGGCTCCGGCCGTGCAGGCCGCGAGCGCCAGGAGGGACAGCACCGCGGCGGCGGTGGCGAGCGGACGAAGAACCGGGACGGTGCCCATGGGACGGCCTTCCGGGGGGCGAATGTTCGGCAGTCCATCCCACCGCACGGTGGCGCGCGGGACGAGTGGCGGGAGGCAAGTTCACCCCCGGCGGCTGCGAGCGGGCGCCGGTCTGCCTACGGTGGCCGCAAGGTCCCAGTGAAGGAGGTTCGTCATGAGCAACCAGCCCGACGACTCGACGCAGTCCCAGGACGAGCAGGTGCAGCGTGCGGCGCCGGCATGGCCGGAGCAGCCCGGAGACCAGTTCGCGGGCGGTCCGGGTGGCGGTGACCTGCGCTCGGGCGACTCCGCGGCGGGCGGCGACGAGGGTGGTCAGGAAGCCGGCGGCGGCTCGGGGCAGGACGACCCCGACATGCCGGTGCCGGGAGAGAGCTCGTCGCAGGACTTCACCGGCGACGCGCAGCGCGGCCCGGACTGGCCGGTCCAGCCGTCGGAGGAGGTCCCCACGGACGACCCGCTGGACGAGGCCGAGAGCGCGGGCGAGTCGGAGGGGTTCGGCCAGGACCAGGGCGGCGGCCAGAGCCAGGGCGGTCCGCAGCAGGGTGGATCCGTTCCCGGCCAGCACCCGAAGGACGACCCGGACGAGGAGGGTGAGGACCGCTTCGACGCGGGCTGAGCCGAGTCCTCGTCCCCGGTCAGCTCCTCCCCCGTCTGCTGTGGGTATGGCTGTGGTGTGAATTCCGGCCGGAGTTCACACCACAGCCATACCCACAGCAGGCGCTGCAGGCGCTCTCACCCGGTGAGCACCGATGAGAACCGGGCCGCTCCGTCGTCGGATCCCGTATGGAGCACCTGCTGTCCGTCCCCGGCGCCGTCCTGTGCGCCTCCACCTGCGGCGACCCCCGCGACCCGGCCCTGCTGCTCATCAGCGGCGCGGCCTCCTCCCTCGACGGCTGGGACGACGCGCTGTGCGCGGCGCTCGCCGCCGGCGGCCGGTTCGTGGTCCGCTACGACCACCGGGACACCGGCCGCTCCACGACCGGCGCGCCGGGGAAGCCCTCCTACTCGGGCGACGACCTGACGCTCGACGCGCTGCGCGTGCTCGACGGCCTGGAAATCGAACGGGCGCACCTCATGGGCGTGTCGATGGGGGGCGGGATCGCGCAGACGCTCACCCTGGACCATCCCGAACGGGTCCTGACGCTCACCCTGGTAGCGACGTCGCCCGTGGTCGCCACGGGTCACGACCTGCCGGGGCCCGACCCCGTGGTCCAGGCGCTCTTCGCCGACCCGCCGCCGGACCCCGACTGGGCCGACGACGAGGCCGTCGCGTGGTACCTCGCCGAGGCGGAGCGACCGTTCCAGGGGGCCGGCTACGACCCGGTCCGGGCGCTGAAGACCGCGCGCCGCACCGTCGCACGGGCGCACGATCCGGCGGCTGCCGCCAACCACTGGCAGGTGAGCGGCACGGAGACCACCGGTAGCCTCGCCGACGTCGCTGCGCCGACGCTCGTGCTGCACGGCACCGCCGACCCGCTGTTCCCGCCGGCCCACGGCGAGGCGCTCGCGGAGGCGATCCCCGGCGCGCGTCTCGTCCTGCTCGACCGGATGGGCCATCAGGTGCCCCCGCCGGAGACGTGGCCCCTGGTGGTGCGCGAGGTGCTCGCTCACACGACACGCTAGGCGACGGGCCGACGGCGGGCCGTGGCGGGGTCGGGCCGACGGCGGGCCGGGCCCGGGCCGGGCGCGCTCCGGTCAGGCGCGCCGCCGCCCGGAGATCCGCATGACCACGTACAGGACGACGCCGACGAGCAGCAGTGCTCCCGCGCGGAGCCACGTCGCGCCCGACTGCTGGCTGAGGAGCAGCACGCAGCTGGCGACGCCGAGCCAGGGCACCACCGTCGCGACCCGGAAGTGGGGGTGCTCCACGTGGTCGCGACGCAGCACCAGCACCGCCACGTTGGTGCTGATGAAGACGAGGAGCAGGAGCAGCACCACGGTCTCCGCGAGCGCCGCGAGGTCGCCGGTGAAGACGAGGAGCATCGCGACGATCGTGGTGACGACGATCGCGACCCACGGGGTGCGCCGCTCGGGCAGGACCCGGCCGAGCGCCCCGGGCAGGAGGCCCTGCTCGGCCATGCCGTAGGCGAGGCGGCTGGACATGATCATGGTGAGGAGGGCGCCGTTGGCGACGGCCACGAGCGCGACGAGGGAGAACAGCCGCTCGGGCACGATCCCGGCGGCGGCCACCACCTCGAGCAGCGGCCCGCTGGAGGCGGCGAGCGTCTCGGGCGGTACGACCGTGACGGCCGCGAGCCCGACGGCGACGTACACGGCTCCAGCGGTGAGGAGCGCGCCGAAGAGCGCGCGGGGGTACACACGGCGGACGTCGCGCACCTCCTCGACCACGTTGGCCGACGTCTCGAAGCCCACGAACGAGTAGTAGGCGAGGATCGCCGCGGAGAGGACGGCCAGCGCGGGCGTGGTGCCCTCGGCGAACCGGGTGGCGCGGCCGAGGTCGCCGTCGCCCCGGCCGAGGACCACGAGGGCGAGCACGACGATGACCACGAGGCCGCTGACCTCGATGATCGTCATGACGACGTTGGCGCCGAGGGACTCGCGGATGCCGCGCGCGTTGAGGACGGCGACGGCAGCGAGGAACAGCACGGCGACCAGGCGCTCGGGAGCGTCGACGAACGCGCCGAAGTAGTCGCCCGCGAACGCGAGGGAGAGGCCGGCGGCGCTGGTGACGCCCGCGGCCAGCATGGAGAACCCGACGAGGAACGACACGACCGGCTTCCGGAACGCCCGTTCGGCGAACACGGCGGCGCCCCCGGCCCGGGGGTACTTGGTCACGAGCTCGGCGTACGACCCCGCGGTGAGCAGGGCGAGACCGAGGGCGACGAGGAGCGGCAGCCAGACGGGCCCGCCCACCTCCCCCGCCATGGCTCCGACGAGGGCGTACACGCCCGCGCCGAGGACGTCGCCCAGGATGAAGAGGTACAGGAGCCTGCCGCTCACGGAGCGCGCGAGGCGGGTCTCCGGGTCTGTGGCACCGGTCGTCATGGCTTCCAGGCTGGCACCGCTTCCGGGCAGTCGCCTCCGCGTGCCCGATATGCGCCGTGGCTGCGGGACAATGGGAGTGCCTGCCCGACGGACGGGCCAGGCGGGAGGACGCGCGATGACGACCGAGACCGGCGGCCTCGCAGGCCGCGGCCACCTGCTCCGCCTGGGGGCGCCCCGGGACACGAGCGCGGTGCGCCACCTGGTGACGTTCCTCGTGGCGAGCGTGGTGACGGTGCTCGCCACGCGGGCCTACCTCGCCGCGGCCGGCTACCCGCAGCTCGGCGGCGGCGACCTGCACGTGGCGCACGTGCTGTGGGGCGGCCTGCTCATGGCGCTGGCCATGATGCTGCTGCTGTCGTACGTGGGCCCCGCGCCGCGGTCGCTGGGCGCGGTCGTGGGCGGCGTGGGCTTCGGGCTGTTCATCGACGAGGTCGGCAAGTTCGTCACCGCCGACAACGACTACTTCTACGCGCCCACGGCGGCCATCATCTACTTCGTCACCGTGGTGCTGGTCCTGGTGGTCGAGGCGCTGCACGGTCGCCGGGAGCACCACCCGGCCGAGTACCTCGCGGTCGCGGCCGACCGGCTCGCGGCGGGCCTCGCGGGCGGCTTCACGCCGTCGGCCCGTGACGAGGCCCGCACCCTCGCGGCCAAGGGCGCGGGCGAGCCCGGGGCGGAGCTCGTCGCGGACCTGGTCGAGGCGGTGCCCGACGACGACGCCGACGTCCCCGACGTGGTGCGTTCGGGGGCGGACCGGGTGGTCCGGTGGCTCGACGCGCTCGTGGGGCGCACGTGGGGCGCGTGGCTCGCGATCGGGCTCATTCTGCTGGTGTCCGCGGGTGAGGCCCTCGTGGGGATCCAGGTGCTGGCAGGTCGGGTGCCCGGGGTGCCGGGGTGGACCGGCGCGGCCATCCTCGCGGCCGTGTCCGCGACGGTGGTCCTGCTCGCCGTCGGCGTGGTGGTGGGCCGGCGCGACGGGCTGCGCGGCGCCGTGTGGGTGCGCCGGGCGGTGCTCGTCAGCCTGCTCTTCACCCAGCTCCTGGTGTTCCGGGCCGTGCGCTGGACAGCGTCCTTCGGGCTGGTCCTGGACGTGCTGGTCTTCATGGCGCTGGAGGTCGCCCTCCGGCCGGACCGCATGGAGGCGGCGGAGGCTGCCGAGGAGGAGGCCGCCACCACGGAGCCGCCGCCGACCAGGTAGCTGTTCCCCTTCCGGCGCCCAGACGGGGAACACTTGCCTGGTCGCGCGGCCGAGCCGGCGCTCAGCCCCGCTCCACGACCTCCACCGTCAGCACGTCGCCGCTCTCCGCGCCGTCGGCCGCCTCCAGCCGGAAGACCACCTCTCCGACCAGGCCCGCAGAACGCACGGCCTCCACCAGGTCGTACTCGACCTCGGCCAGGCCCTCGCCGTCGGCCGGGGTGGTGAGCGTGCGGGACGGGTCCACCGGGAGCCCGTTGAGCAGCACCCGGTGCGCGCGCCCGGGGTGGTCGAGGTACCGCAGCCGCACCGCCGCAGGACGCTCAGGACAGCGGAGCCGGTACTCGAACCACCCGGTGGTGCTGCGCCAGTGGATGCCGCCGCCACCCCCGGCGCGCGTTCCCTCCCCCGTGAACCCGTGGTCCACCTCGGGCTGCTGCTCACCGGCGGTGACCCGGTCGAGCACCGCTGCGGCGGCCGCGTCGGCGGCGTCCAAGGCGGCGAGCCGGTCGAGGGCCCGCGCGGGGTCCGGGTCCGCGGGGAAGCAGACCGTGTACCGCTCGTCGTGGATGCCCGCGAACGGTTCGAGCAGCACCGTGCCGGGCACCAGCACGCCGTCGCGCTCCCGCACCACGGCCAGCTCGAAGGTGAGCGTCCGGCGGTCCACGACGGACGCTGCGGCCTCCGGCGGGTCAGCCACGACGATGCCGGCCTGCCGCAGCGGCACCGCCCGGCCGTGAGCGATGTGCGCCATGCGGTCCTCCCCCGCCACCAGGCCGGCGAGGTCGTCGCCGCCGTCCCGCGCGGCGAGCACCACCGGCCCGTACCGGAAGGCGACCCAGGCCGACCCGTCGGGCAGCCGCTCGGCGGTGAGCCGGGGCTGGAACCGGGCCACGACCGTCGTCGTGCCCCTCCAGGTCCTGGTCACCTCCGCGTAGCCGTCGACGACCACGGGCTCCACCGCGGACCCGTCCACGACGAGGCCCGCCAGCGTGCCCCAGGACGGGACGCGCAGGCGGACGGTGCGCTCGCGGGGCTCGGCCGAGGTGACGAGCAGGCGGGCCTCCGCGTCGAAGGGCGGCTCGGTGGACTGCTCGACGCGCAGCCCCTCCGCCGCCCAGTCGAGGACGGACGGGGTATAGAGCTCGACGCGGAGGTCCGGCCCGTCGTGCGTGTAGGCCAGCTCGTTGTACCGCGTGTGGCCCTCCAGGCCCGACCCGACGCAGCACCACATCGACACGTGCGGCCGCGAGTACACGCGGTAGTGCGCGGGCCGCATGGGCGTGAAGTACACGAACCCGCCGCGGCGGGGGTGCACCGACGAGAGCAGGTGGTTGACCAGGGCACGCTCGGCGAGGTCGACGGCGGCCGCGTCGGGCCGGCGGTCCAGCCGCAGGCGCGCGAGCTCCACGAGGTTGTGGGAGTTGCAGGTCTCCGGGCCCTCCCGGTCGGTCATCACCTCGGTGAAGTCCGACGCCGGGTGGAAGTGCTCCCGCACGCTGTTGCCACCCACCGGCAGGGTCCGGCGCTCCACGACCGACGACCAGAACGCGTCGGCCGCCGCGGCGAACCGCTCCTCGTCGGCGAGGCGCTGATAGCCGAGCACCTTCGGGATCTGGGTGTTGGCGTGCAGCCCGTCGAGCGGGTCGTCGCCCGCGGCGAGCGGGTCCAGCAGCCGGCGGTGGGCCAGCCTGCGCCCCTCGGCGACGTAGTCCTCGCGCCCCACGAGCCTGCCGAGCTCGACGAACGTCTCGTTCAGCCCGCCGAACTCGGCCCTCAGGACCTGCTCCACCTGCTCGCCGGTGAGCGCCTTCGTGACAGAGAGCCACCAGTCGGCCCAGCGCACCGCCATACGGAGCGCCCGCTCGGAGCCGCCATGGGTGGCGGCGTCCACGAGCCCGGCGAACGTCTTGTGCAGGTTGTAGACGGGGACCCAGCGACCGTTGAGGTTGAACAGGTCGGAGTCGATCTGCCCGCTCGCGAGCTCCTCGCCCAGCGCCGGACCATCAGGGACCCCACCGACGTACCCGGTCCCGACGGCGTCCTGGCACCGCTCGAGCACGTCGAGGAGGTGCTCCAGGCGCTCGCGGAGCACCGGCAGCCCCGTGACAGCCCACAGCTTGGCGTGGGCCGAGAGGGCGTGCCCGCCGATGTGGCCGTCGAGGCCCCCCGACTCCCAGTCGCCGTACCGCGCGGCCTCGGCGGGCAGCCCCGCACCCGCCAGGAACGGCGCGAGAAGGCGGTCCAGGTCGAGGTCGAGCACCGCCTCGAGCGCCCGCTGCTGCGCCTCGGCGAAGCGCCCGGGGCCGAGCCGGACGGCGCCGAGCGGGAACGTCCGGCCGGACGTGGCGGGCTGGGCGGTGGTCGTGGACAACGCGGCTCCTCGGGGTGGGACGTGCCGCCCGGCGGCAGCGCGGGGCGGACCGGGACACGGTAACCGAGCCCCTCGCCGGCACAGTCACTCCGTCCGACGACGGCGCTGTCTCGGCGCTACGGCCCCG
>NZ_JBXTSN010000009.1:0-44282 GCF_057158775.1 Antribacter sp. NEAU-D49
ACGGCCCGTACTTCGCAGGCACGTCCCGCCACGGCGTCCCGGCCCGCAGCCGCCACAAAATCCCGTTGATCACCTGCCGGTGATCACGCCACTGCCCGCCACGCCCGGACGAGACCGGCAGCAGCGGCTCGATCCGCGCCCACGCCGCATCCGTCAACTCACCCCGACCAACACCCACAACCCGGACATTACAGAACCAGTGACCAGGCCATTCACAGGACAGGCCCTAGGGCAGGTAGCGCATCGGGTCGGTCGTGCTGCCGTCCGTGTACACCTCGAAGTGCAGGTGGCACGCGGTGGAGGTGCCTGTGGTGCCCGAGTAGCCGACCACCTGGCCCGCCGCGACCTGCTGGCCCGAGGACACCGCGAACGCCGACAGGTGGTTGTAGCTCGACATCACGTTGTGCCCGTCGGTCCAGCCGTGGTTGATCAGCACCTGGTTGCCCAGCCCCGCCAGCGTGCGCGAATACACCACGGTGCCGCTCTGCGCGGCGAGGATCGGCGTGCCGCAGTACGCGCGGAAGTCCGTGCCGGCGTGCAGCCGCCAGTAGCCCAGCACCGGGTGGAACCGCATCCCGTAGGACGAGGTGACCACGGGGTTCGCCGTCGGGTAGCGCAGGAACGAGCCGGACGGTGCGCTCGCCGCGCCGCCTCCGCCGCCGCCACTGCCCTGGGCGGCCGCGGCGCGGGCCGCCTCCTCGGCGGCGCGGCGGCGCTCCTCCTCCAGGCGGCGGTCACGCTCCGACTGCTCGGCGATGATCCGCTGGAGGTCGGCCTCGATCGCCGCGGCCTCGGCGGCGTTCGCGTCGATCTCCTCGATCGCCGCCTGCTTGCGCGCCTCGATGGTGGCCTTGAGCTGCTGCTGCTCGGCGATCAGCCGCTCGATCTCGGCCTTCCGCGCGGCGGCCGCGTCCGCCGCCGCCTGCTTGGCCAGCACGTTCTCGTCGGCCAGGCGCTTGAGCTCCGCGATGGTCTCGCGGACCGCGGCGAGACGGGCCTGGAGGTTGCGGGCGATGGCCTCGGCGTCCTGCAGCTCGGCGAGCGTGCGGGCCTGGCTGCGCGCAGCCGACGACGTCACGGCGTACCCGTCCACGAACTCCTCGGTGGACTGCGCCCCCGTGACGAGGCCGAGCGCGTTCGCGTCCCCGCTGCCCCGGAACTCCTCACGGGCCATCTGCGCGATGTCGGCCCGCGCCTCCTCCACCTTCCCCGCGCCGTCCTCGATCTGCCGGGTGACGGCTGCCTCCTCGAGCTGCGCGTCCGACAGCCGCTGCGCCAGCACCGCCGCCTCCCGCTCGGCACGTTCGAGCTCCGCCTCGGCGGCGGCGAGCTCGGCCTCGGCCACGGGCAGCCGTCCCTCGACGGTGTTGAGGTCCAGCACCGCCTGCGCCAGCTCGGCGTCCGTGTGCTCGAGCTCCGCCTCCAGGGTCTCCCGCTCCGCCTGCTTCGCCCGCTGCTGGGCCTCGGCGGCGGCCCTGCGGTCGTCGATGTCGTCGGCGACGGCGGACGTGGCCCCGCCGAGCACGAGGGAGACCGTCAGGAGGGTCGCCGCCAGGCGGCCGGGCAGCGAGCGGGCTGGGTAGGTGCGCATCGTCGGCATCAGACTCTCGTGTAGCGGTTCTGCGTGAAGAACGACGACACCACTGCCAGCGCCGCCGCCACGGCGACGAGGAGCGGCGCTATCGCCAGGACGTCCAGCTCGGAGACGTAGGCCACCCAGTTCACCGACTGTTCCAGCCAGTCGGAGACCAGGAAGCGCACGGCGAGCCACAGCCCCACCACGGCGAGCACGGAGCCCGCCACCGCCGCCAGCGCTCCTTCCAGGAGGAACGGCAGCTGGACCAGCAGGTTGGAGGCGCCGACGAGCCGCATGATCTCCGTCTCCTTGCGGCGTGAGATGGCCGACAACCGGATGGTCGTGGTGATGAGCAGCACGGCAGCGAGGAGCATGACGACGGCAAGGCCGGCGGCCAGCAGCGTCGCCACGTTGAGGGTGCGGAACAAGGGTTCGAAGACGGCCCGCTGGTCGTTGACCATCTCGACGCCGTCCCGGCCGGAGAGGACGTCGCTCACCACCCCGTACTGCTCGGCGTCGGTGAGGTTGAGGCGAAGCGACGCCTGCATGTCGTCGACAGTGAGCTGCGTGCCCTGGTACCCGTCCGGGTAGCGCTCCTGGAACTCCGCGAACGCGTCGTCCTTGGACTCGAACCAGACCTGCTGCACCTCGTCGGCGAGCTCGGTGTCGATCACCTGGCGCACCGCGTCGATCTGGTCCTGGGTGGCCTCGCCCGCCGCGCAGGTGGGCGCCATCGAGCCCGTGGGGCAGAGGAAGACCGACACCTCCACGAGGTCGTACCAGTCGTCCTTGAGCTTGCCGATCTGCGCCTGGAGCAGCGCGGCCGAGCCCACGAACGTCAGGGACACGAACGTCACCAGGATGACGGCGATCACCATCGTGGTGTTGCGCCGCAGGCCGTGGACGACCTCGCTCAGGACGAACTGGAACCGCACCTCAGGCCTCCCCGAGGGCGGGCCGCAGCATGCGGGTGCCCGCACCGGGCGCGTCAAGCACGGGCGAGCGGCCGACGTCGGGCAGGATCGCCTCCCGCTCGCCGTACACACCACGCGCCTCGTCGCGCACGACGACGCCGGTCGACAGCTCGACCACGCGCTTGCGCATCTCGTTGACGATCTCGTCGTCGTGCGTGGCCATGACCACCGTGGTGCCCGTGCGGTTGATGCGGTCGAGCAGGCGCATGATGCCGAGGGAGGTGGTCGGGTCGAGGTTTCCCGTGGGCTCGTCGGCCAGGAGGATCTGCGGCCGGTTCACGATGGCCCGCGCGATGGCGGCGCGCTGCTGCTCCCCGCCGGAGAGCTCGGTGGGCATGCGCTTCTCCTTGCCGCCCAGGCCCACCATGTCCAGCACCTCCGGGACCGTGTCCCGGATGACGTGCCGCGGCTTGCCGATCACCTGGAGCGCGAACGCCACGTTCTCGTAGACGGTCTTGTTCTGCAGGAGCCGGAAGTCCTGGAAGACCACGCCGAGCTGACGACGGAGGGTCGGCACGCGCCAGCTCGACAGCGCCGCCACGTCGCGCCCGGCCACGTACACGTGGCCCCGCGTGGGACGCGCCTCCCGGAGGACCAGCTTGAGGAAGGTCGACTTCCCGGAGCCCGAGGCCCCCACGAGGAAGACGAACTCTCCCCGCTCGACGTCGACGGACACGTCGTCGAGGGCCGGGCGCGCGCCCCGCGTATAGACCATCGACACGTTCTCGAACCGGATCACGAGCACTCCCCTGGGACGGACTTGCGTCCCGAGGGTAGGCACGGGTGAAGGCGGGCGCGGCGGGAGACACGCCGGAAACCCTCGTTGTCGGAAATCGCGCTATTAGGCCGTTTTGAGGCCCTTGCGCCGCCGATCTACTCGACGGTGGCAGACCGGCGCCAGCGGATCCCTGCCTCGATGAAGTCGTCGATGGCGCCGTCGAACACCGCGCTCGGGTTGCCGGACTCGTGCTCCGTCCGCAGGTCCTTGACCATCTGGTACGGCTGCAGCACGTAAGAACGCATCTGGTCGCCCCAGCTCGCCTTGATGTCCCCCGCGAGCTCCTTCTTCTTCGCCGCCTCCTCCTGCTGGCGGACCAGGAGCAGGCGCGACTGGAGCACGCGCAGCGCCGCGGCACGGTTCTGGATCTGCGACTTCTCGTTCTGCATCGAGACCACGATGCCCGTGGGGATGTGCGTCATGCGCACCGCCGAGTCGGTCGTGTTGACCGACTGGCCGCCCGGCCCGGACGAGCGGAACACGTCCACCTTGATCTCCGACTCCGGGATCTCGATGGAGTCCGTCTGCTCGATGAGCGGGATCACCTCGACGGCAGCGAACGACGTCTGCCGGCGACCCTGGTTGTCGAACGGCGAGATGCGCACCAGGCGGTGGGTCCCGGCCTCGACCGACAGGTTGCCGAACGCGTAGGGCGCCTTCACCTCGAACGTGGCGGACTTGAGCCCGGCCTCCTCGGCGTACGACGTGTCGAGCACGGTGGTGGGGTACCCGTGGCGCTCGGCCCAGCGCAGGTACATGCGCATGAGCATCTCGGCGAAGTCCGCGGCGTCGACGCCGCCCGCGCCGGAGCGGATGGTCACGACGGCCTCGCGCGCGTCGTACTCCCCGTTCAGGAGGGTGCGGATCTCCAGCGCGTCGAGGTCCTTGCGGATGCCGACGAGCTCGCCCTCGGCCTCGGTCAGCGTGTCGGCGTCGTCCATCTCCACCGCCATCTCGACCAGGGTCTCCAGGTCGTCGATGCGGGCGCCCAGCTTGGCGACGCGGTCGAGCTCCGCCTGCGTGACGGAGAGCGCGGAGGTGATCTTCTGCGCGGCCTCCGGGTCGTCCCACAGGTCGGGGACCGACGCCTGCTCCGAGAGCTGGGCGACCTTGGCGCGCAGCACCTCCGGGTCGCTCACCGACTCGATGGACTCGAGGGTGGAGCGGAGCGCCTTGATCTCGGCGGGAAAGTCGATGGTTGCCACAAGGTTCTAGGTTACCCGCCCCTGCCGTCTCACCATGCCCGGGCAGTCGACGTGGCGCTCAGCGGGATGCCGCCGCCGAAGAGGTCGGTGAACCAGCGGAGCAGAGGTGGTCTCGCGACCGCGGCCAGCGTGACCCGCGCCGAGCGCCCGTCCGGCGACGACGCCTCGACCACCGCGAACCCGTCCGGCGCCGACGGGGGACGCTCCGCCAGGGCCGCCTGGACCGCGGCCCGCACGTCGGCGTCGGACAGGGTGAGCACCGCGCCCTCCCGCGGTGCCGCGCCCCGGCCCGAGTAGAAGGTCTCCGCGGGCATGGCCTGCGCCGCGTCGGCGGCCAGCAGGTCGGCGAGGTCGTAGAGGCGCTTGCGGTCGAGGTGGACCGCGGTCGCCGAGACCACGACCGCCGTCAGGGCCAGGGCGAACGCGGTGAAGGCCGCTGTCAGCAGGAGGATGCGGCCGGACTCGGGCTCCCCGGCTCCCGGCGTCACGGGCGGGCCGCCGCGTAGCGGTCGACCACGCCCACGTGCGCGGCCTCGACCGGCACGCTCAGCGGCACCCAGCCACGGACGGCCGGCGGTACCAGGGGCAGGGGGACGTCGAGCCGGACGAGCGCCGCCACCTCACCGCCCGGGGTGAGGCACGGGTCGGCCGAGCACTCCAGCGTGAGGCGTGTGCCGCCGTCGGACGCGAGAAAGCCCTGGTCCGCCAGAGCCAGGGCGACCGCGGCCTGGGCCCGCGTCGCGCCGTCGGCGCTGGTCTGCGCCGTGACCATCGCCCGGACCGCCTCGTGCGCCGCGCCCTCGACGGCGAAGGCGGCGGCCTGGACGCGCCCGGCGGTCAGCACGAGGTAGACGAGCGGGACGAGCAGGACCAGAGCGACCCCGAGGAACTCGACGGAGGCGTTGCCACGGTCGGCTGCTGCTCCGGGCCTGGTCATGGCACCTCGTCGAGGGCCTGGCCGCGCACCGTCAGCGAGCCGCCCGGTCCCAGCAGCCCGACGACGGGCAGCGGCGCCACCACGGTCACCTCCACGACGGGCAGCCCGTCGCGCGTGACGGAGCGGGCCGTCACGTCCTCGGCGAAGTCGCGGGACAGGGCCGCGTCCAGCAGGGCCCGGGTGCGGGCGACGCCGTCGGCCAGGTCACGGTCGGCCCGGCCCGCGAGGCGGGCGCCCTCGGCCGCGGCGTCGGTGGTCAGGGCGCGGACATGGACCGCGAGCGCAACCTGGACCACGCCCAGCAGGAGGGCCAGGACGAGCGCCGAGACCATGACGAACTCCGCGATCGCGGAACCGGCCTCGCCGGCAGCCGGGCGGGTCCCGGTGCGCGGGCGCGCCCCCGCGCGAGCGGCGCTCATCCCTGCCCGGTGACCGACGCGATCGCCTGCCGGAAGGCGCCCTCGAGCAGCGGCCCGGCGACGGCCCACAGCGCGACCACCAGGCCGGCCGTCATGAGGGTCACCAGGACCCAGCCCGGGACGTCACCCCGCTCGGGATCGTCGCCAGGGACTCGCGGGGCGGTCGCCGGGCGCTGCTGCTGCGTCATGGTCGTCCTTCGTCGTGGGGTCAGAAACCGATCTGAAGTGTCATCAAACTGGGGAGAACTGCGAAAACAACGGTAATCGGCAGCAGAAGAAACACAACAGGAACCATCATCAGGACCTCCTTGCGCCCGCCCGCCTCCAGCAGGGCCCGCCGGCCGGCCTCCCGCACGTCCTGGGCCTGCGCCCTCAAGACCTCGGCCAGCGGGGTTCCCCGCTCCAGTGCGACCACCACGCCCTCGGCGAACCGGGTGAGCGGAGCGAGACCGGTCCGCTCGGCCATCGCGGTGAGCGCCGCGGGCACCGAGGCCCCCGCGCGGACCGCGGCGAGCGCCCGCGCGAGCTCGTCCGCCAGCTCGCCGCGCGCGGTGGTGGCCACCCGCTCGATCGCCGCGACGGGCCCCTCCCCGGCGGCGACCGCGAGCGCGAGGAGGTCGGCGATCGTCGGGAACTCGGCGAGCATCCGCTCCTCGCGCTGGCGGACCCGGTGCGCCAGGACCTGGTCGCAGGCGACGTAGCCGGTAGCTCCGCACAGCACCACCAGCGCGACGAGCGGGATCGCCGCAGACTCGCGCGTCGTGGCGAGCAGCAGTGCCAGGCCGAGCCCGGCGGCCACCCCCAGCACCGACCACACGAGCTGACGCGCCCGGAACTGGTCGACGCTCTCGCGGGATCCCGCGCGGTCCAGCCGCCGCCGCACCTGGTCGCGGGGCGACCCGAACCGTTCGAGAGCGCGCAGCACGGCGGAGGCCAGGGGGCCGGTCCACGCGACGCCGGGGACGTCGGAGCGCAGCAGAGCGGAGGTGGCGTCGCGCGGGCGCAGGTACGGGGCGAGCCGCGCGTCGAGCCGGGGGCGCCGTGCGTCCAGCCCGGCGAGGACGAGCAGCAGCCCCGCGGCCAGCCCGAGTCCGGCCAGCCCTCCCCAGGCGGTCACCGGAGCACCCGCCGTTCCTCGGGCAGCCGCCCCAGCCGCAGCATGAGCCGGTACGCGGCGACCGAGCAGGCGGCGCCCGCAACCAGCACGGCGACGCCCACCGGTGAGTCGTAGGCGCGTGCCGTCTCCGGACGAGTGGCGAGGAGACCGAGCACCACCCAGGGGCCGGCGACGGCGACGCGTGCCCCGTTCACCGTCCAGCTCTGCCGCGCCTCCAGCTCGCCGCGTGTCCTCAGGTCGTCCCGGAGGAAGCCCGACAAGGTGCGCAGGAGGCGGCCCAGGTCGGACCCGCCGACGTCGCGCGTCAGCCGGAGGGCCTCGGCGATGCGGTCGGCGACAGGGTCGGCCAGGCGGGCCTTGAGCGCGTCGAGGCAGTCGCCGAACCGTCCCGTGGCGCGGTAGTCGCTCGCGAACCGCCGGAACGGCTCCCGGAGCTCGACCGGCCCCCGGTCGCCGAGCTGCGCCACCGCCTCGGGCAGGGACAGCCCGGCGCGCACTCCGGACGCGAGGTGGTCGACCACCTCTGGCCAGACCTCCCGCAGGTCCCGGCGCCGCCGCCGGGCCCTCGCCCGCACCAGAGCGCCTGGACCGAGCGCCGCGAGGACCGCGAAGCAGGCAGCGATCGCGGGCGACCGGGTGAGGGCGAGCGCCGCGAGCAGGACCAGTACCCCGGCCCCGGCGCTCGCCCCGTAGAGCATGGCGGGCGTGACCGAGGGCGCCCCGGCCTGGACCAGGAGGTCCTGCACCCGGGCCAGCCGTCCGCTCCGGACCGGGCCGCGCGCCGGCGGCTCCCAGAAGGACCACCAGACGCAGAACGCTCCCGCGCCGAGCAGGAGGCCGGCGACCACCCCCATCAGCGTGTCGCCCCGTCGGGGTCGGCGAGCAGCGCCCGCAGGTCGATCCCCGCCCGCTCGAACCGGTCGGTCCCGGGCGGGAAGCCGTCACCGCGCCGGAGGATGCCCGTTGTGTCGCGGGCGAACAGCGTTGCCGTCTCGATCCGCCCCTCCTCGGCACGCCCCGTCACCGCGACGATCTCGCCGACCCGCCGCCGTCCGCCCCGGTCCACGCCCAGGTGCACCACGACGTCGATCGCCGACGCCACCGTGGGCACCACGAAGCGGTCCGTCACGTTCTCCCCGGCGAGCAGCGGCAGCGTCGTCATCTTCGCCACCGCGTCGCGCGCCGAGTTGGCGTGCAGGGTGCACATCCCCGGGATGCCCGCGTTGAGCGCCACCAGCAGGTCGAACGCCTCGGCCTCCCGCACCTCCCCGATGACGATCCGGTCGGGGCGCATCCGCAGCGCCTCCTTGACCAGGCGGCGGAGCGGGATCTCGCCCACGCCCTCGAGGCTGGGCGGACGGCACTGCATGGCCACCTGGTCTCGGACGGGGAGCCGCAGCTCGAAGACCTCCTCGCACGACACCACCCGCTCGGACGCGGGGATCGACCCGGCGAGCGCGTTGAGCATGGTGGTCTTGCCCGCCTGGGTGGCGCCTGCCACCAGCACGTTGAGCCCCGCCCGAACCGCGCCGTCGAGGAAGGCGGCGGCGTGCGGCGTCAGCGAGCCGAGCCGGACCAGGTCCTCCAGGCCGTTCGCGCGCACCACGTGCTTACGGATGTTGACCGCCAGGTCGCGCCGGGTGACATCCGGGATGACGGCGTGCAGCCGCTCGCCGCCGGGCAGGCAGGCGTCCACGAACGGGCTCGACAGGTCGAGCCGCCGCCCGGAGGACTTGAGCATCCGTTCCACCAGGTCGCGCACCTGCTCGGCCGTGAGGATCGTGGTCGTGAGCTCGGAGACCCCGCCCCGTGCCACGAAGACCTGGGCGGGGCTGTTGATCCAGATCTCCTCGACCTCCGGGTCGTCGAGGTACTGCTGGAGCGGCCCGAGCCCGCCCACGGCGTCGCCGACGGCACGTGCGGCCGCGGCCGGGTCGACGAGCGGCGGCACCAGCCCGCGCGTCACCCGCTCGGCGTAGTCGCCCAGCACCTCGTGCACCAGGCTGCGAAACCCCGAGCCGTCGCGCGCGGGGTCCAGCCCCCGCTGACGCACCAGCTCGCGCACCTCTTCCTCCAGCAGCGCGACACCGTCGTGATCGGCCATGCTCCGCCCCCTCGGACTGCCCCCGTGCGTCCCTCGTGGGACCCGCGAGCGACACTAGGCGGTCGCGCCCCGGCGCGCAGAGGCACCCTGTGGACAACTCCGCATAGGGTCGCTCCATGAGCTCGCCCCGCTGGCAGGCCGCCGCCCGCGCCACCGGCCTCCTCGCCCCTGACGGACGCGTCGCCGCGACGATCTTCGCGGAGATGTCGGCCCTCGCCGCCCGCACGGGTGCGATCAACCTGGGCCAGGGCTTCCCGGACGTGGACGGTCCCGAGTACGTCAAGGAAGCGGCGGTCGCCGCGATCCGCGACGGCCGTAACCAGTACCCGCCGGGCGACGGCATCCCGGAGCTGCGGCGCGCCGTGGCCGGCCACCAGGCCCGCCACTACGGCCTCGCCGTCGACCCCGACACCGAGGTGCTGGTCACCACGGGCGCCACCGAGGCGATCGCCGCCGCGCTCCTGGCGCTCGTCGGCCCGGGCGACGAGGTCATCACGCTCGAGCCCTTCTACGACTCGCACGCCGCGGGCATCGCGATGGCCGGCGCCACGCACGTCCGCGTCCCGCTGGTGCCGAGCGGGACGACATTCCGCCTCGACCTGGACGCCCTGCGCGCCGCCGCCTCTCCCCGCACCCGGATGATCCTGGTCAACAGCCCGCACAACCCCACGGGCACGGTCCTCTCCCGGGCGGAGCTGGAGGCGCTGGCGCAGGTCGCCCGCGAGCGCGACGCGATCGTCCTGACCGACGAGGTCTACGAGCACCTCGTCTTCGACGGCGTCGCGCACGTCCCGGTCGCCACCCTGCCCGGCATGGCGGAGCGCACGCTCACCGTGTCGTCGTCGGGCAAGACGTTCTCCTTCACGGGCTGGAAGATCGGCTGGGTCCACGGCCCGGCCCACCTGGTCACGGCCGTCCGCACGGTCAAGCAGTTCCTCACCTACACGTCGGGCGCGCCGTTCCAGCCGGCCATCGCCCAAGCCCTGGCCGACGACGACACGCCCCGCGCCCTGGCCTCGTCCCTCGCCTCCCGGCGGGACCTCCTCCTCGAAGGTCTCGAGGCAGCCGGGTTCGGCGTGAGCGTCCCGCAGGGCACGTACTTCGTGGTGGCCGACGGCGGCCCGCTCGGCTTCGCGGACGGCGCCGACCTCTGCCGCCGCCTGCCAGAGCTCGCCGGAGTGGTCGCGGTGCCGGTCTCGGCGTTCTGCGCGGCCGGCTCCCCCACCGCGGAGGCGTTCCGCTCCCGGATCCGCTTCACGTTCGTCAAACGGGAAGAAGTGCTGCGCGAGGCGGCCACCCGCCTGGCGCGCCTCTCGCCGAGATAGTGCGCTCGGCGGGGCGAGGGTCAGCCGACCACCAGCGACACCGCCACGACCAGCATGACGACGGCGATCACGCCGTCGAGCACCCGCCACGCACCGGGACGGCGCAGCACCGGCGCCAGAAGCCGCGCCCCGTACCCGAGACCGAGGAACCAGGCCCAGCTCGCCACGGCGGCGCCCGCCGCGAACCACCAGCGCAGGTCACCGTAGGTGGAGCCCACGCCGCCCATCAGCACCACCGTGTCGAGGTAGACGTGCGGGTTGAGCCAGGTGAGCGCGAGGGTCGTGGCGACGACGGCGCCGGCCCCTGTACGGGCGGCCCTCCCGGCCGCGCGCCTCGCCGAGAGAGGCCCCTGCCCCTCGAGACAGGCCTCCGGATCGCGAGCGAGGCCCTCCCGGCCCCTGTCCCCCGGACCGGCCCCTACCTCGGCCGGGACCGGGACGCCCGCCGCGACGGCCACCGCCCCGGGCGACCCCGGCCCGCCGTCGGGCACCGTGAGCTCTCCCGTGCCGAGCCAGGCACGCCGGGCGGCCAGGGCCCCGTAGGCGAGCACGACCGCGGCGCCGAGCCAGCGCACGGCCTCGACCACCGCGGGAGCGCCCTGGAGCACCGACCCGAGCCCACCCACGCCCGCGGCGATGAGCAGCGTGTCCGACCCCGCGCAGAGCACCACCACGAGCGCCACGTGCGCGCGCTGGAGCCCCTGGCGCAGCACGAACGCGTTCTGGGCACCGATGGCCACGATGAGCGACAGGCAGAATCCGAGCCCGGCGAGGGCAGCGCCGAGCGCGGGAGCGTTGGAGAGCATGCAGCCACGCTACGGAAGGACCTCATATGAAGACCAGCTCAAGTTCCTGAAGGTGATGAAGCAGCGCTTCATGATTGACTGGCTCCCATGCGCTGGGACTCCGCACAGCTCGAGGCGCTGGCCGCCGTCGTCGCCGAGGGCACGTTCGAGGGGGCGGCGCGCGCGCTGCACGTGACGCCGTCGGCGGTGAGCCAACGCATCCGCGCGCTCGAGAACACCGCGGGAAGCGTGCTGGTGCGGCGGTCCCGGCCGGTCGTGGCCACGGACACCGGCGAGGTGCTGCTGCGCCTCGCCCGCCAGGTGGAGCTGCTGGCGGCGGAGGCGGCCGCGGAGCTCGGCGGCGCGGGCGACCACCCATCGCCCACGTGGTCCACGGTCCCCCTCGCCGTCAACGCGGACTCGCTCGCCACCTGGATCCTGCCCGCGCTCGCCCACGTGGACGGCGTCTGCTTCGACCTGCACCGCGCCGACCAGGACCGCACCGCGGCGCTGCTCACCGACGGGCTCGTCATGATGGCCGTCACCTCGCAGGCCGAGCCGGTGCAGGGCTGCTCGTCGGTGCCGCTCGGCGTCATGGCCTACCGGCCGGTGGCGACGCCCGCCTTCCGGGAGCGGTGGCTCCGGGACGGCCCCACGGCCGCCGCGCTGTCGGCGGCCCCGGTCGTCGTCTTCGACCGGTCCGACGACCTGCAGGACCGCTACCTGCGCGGCCGGGGCGCGTCCGGATCGCCCCGGCACCACGTGCCGAGCTCGGTCGAGTACGTCGAGGCGGTCCGGCTGGGCCTGGGCTGGGGCATGCTGCCGGAGCTGCAGTCGGGGCCGCTCGTGGCCTCGGCCGACCTGGAGGTCTTCGACCCCGCGGCCGTCCTGCGCGTGGCGCTGCACCTGCAGCAGTGGCGGTTGCGGTCGTCGGTGCTGGACGCGGTCTCCGCGGCGCTGCGCGCGGAGGCCGCGGACCGCCTCCTGCCGCAGCGGCGCTGACGGCTACGGGCAGGTGCCCGGCGGGACCGAGGGCACAGGCTCGGGCGGGGGCACGGCACCGCTGCCCGACGGCGGTGGTGCCGCCTCTCCCGTCGTCGTCCCCGGGTCGGTGGCCGTCTCCGTGGTCGGCGGGGGCGGCGGGGGCGGGGCCGCCGCTCCGGTCCCGGTCCCGGTCGCGGGCGCTCCCGTCGTCGTGCCCGGCTGCTCCGCCGCCCCGGACGAGGCGGCCGGCTGCTCCACGGGCAGCGCCGGGAGGTCGGCCGGGGGCTGGTCGGCGGCGATGCGGTCCCAGATGTCGTACGCCTCGCCGGTCCAGACGACCTTGTTCCGGTTCTGCGGGAACGGCTCGTTGGGGATGGTCCGGAAGACGATCCGCGACCGGTCCAGGTCCTTGAGGCTGAAGGCGAGACCGACCAGCTTGGCAGGGTCCGCGAGCGCCGGGTCGGGGCTGATCGAGCCCATCACGGCCGAGGCCAGGGGCAGCATCTTGGTGGGGTCGGCGAGCGTGTCGGCAGCGAGCAGCTTGCCCAGGAGGTTGTTGACGAACCCCTGCTGGCGCTCGATGCGCGCGATGTCGGCCCGGCGCTCGTCGATGCCCTCGCCGTGGCGGATGCGGAGGTACCCGATCGCCTGCAGGCCGTTCAGCGTCGGGTTGCCGGCCGGCAGGTTGAGGCTGCCGTAGCGGGGGTTCTCGACGATCGGCTCGGCCAGGCAGACCGGCACGCCGCCGATCGCGTCGACCACGCCGACCACGCCGTTCATCTTCACGACCACGTGGTTCCCCACCGGCACGTCCGTGTTCTCCACGACCGTCGAGATGGTGCACGCGGCCGCGTAGTCGAGGTCGTTCTCGCCCTTGCCCGTGATGTACCCGACGGCGCCGAAGGAACCGTTGAAGCTGTTGAGGTCTCGCTCCGGCGCGGTGCCGCCGCCCGGCACGTTGCAGGCGGGGATGGAGACCATCGAGTCGCGCGGGATGGACACGATCTCGACCCAGGTGCGGTCGGCGGAGACGTGCACCAGGAGCGTGGTGTCGGACCGCAGGCCGCCCTCCTCGTCCTTCCCGGCGATCGCGATGTTCGCGGCGTCCCGGTAGTCGGTGCCCATGACGAGGATGTTGACCGGCACGTCCTTGAAGGGGTCGTCGGGGTCCTGCGGCACGGGCGCCTCGGCGGCCGCGCCGACGGTGAGCCCGGAGACGTCGGAGACGTCGACCTGCGACCGGAGGTCCGCCACCACGGCGGCGACTGCAGAACCGCCCAGCGCGAAGACGCCGAGCGCCACCATCGCCACCACGCGCGGCACGGGCGACCACCCGAGGCCGGAGGAGTGTCGCGTGGCCGGGGCGTCCGGGTCACGAGGCAGACCCACCTGGGGTCCAGCCTTGTGCTGGGGCGTCGGTGTCACGGGCATGGCTCAGAGGTTAGCGGCGGGTGAAGGCCCCTCCCGCACCCTTTCACCAGGGGAAACGGCCGAGTTGAGGAGATTCTGCGAAGGCCGTACGGAGGTCGGCGGTAGAAGCCTTCCCCCCGGTGGCGGACACGCGGCTACGGTGCGGTCGCCGGTGTCCGGCGTCAGTCCGCGCAGACCCCGTCGAGCAGGCTCGGTGTCGGCGACGGGGCCGGCGGGGGCGCGGCGGGAGCAGCCGGGTCAGCGGCAGGTGCGGCCGGGGCGGCCGGGTCCGCCGCGGGGGGCGCTCCGCCCGCCGGAGCCGCCGGGTCACCGGCGGGAGCGGCCGGGGCCGCGGGGTCACCGGCGGCCGGGCTCCCGGACGCGCCGGGAGCGGGCGTGACGGGCAGCACGACACCAGGCGGCGGCTGGTCGGCGGCGATCCGGTCCCAGATGTCCTGCGCCTCGGGCTTCCAGCCGATCACCGACAGCCCGCCCTGGGTGTCGTCGTAGACGGGCAGCTGCGTCATGACGACGTTGGCCCGGTCGAGGTTCCGCAGCGACCACGCGAGCCCGGCGAGCTTGGTGGGATCCGCCAGGTCCTCGTCAGCGCTCACCGAGCCGAGGGCGGCCGACGCCAGGTTGTACACCTTGACGGGGTCGGCGAGGGTCTGGGCCGAGAGCACCTGCCGGAGCATCGAGTTGATGAACGCCTGCTGGCGCTCGATGCGGGTCAGGTCGCTGCCCAGCTCGAGGCCCATGCCCCTGCCGTGGCGGGCACGCAGGAACTGGATCGACGTGTGACCGTCCAGCGTCTGAGGGCCCGCGCCGAGGTCGAGCGAGCCGTACTTCGGATCCTCCTTGATGGCCTCGGGGAGGCACATCCGCACCCCGTGGATCGCGTCGACCACCCCGATGACACCCGTCATCTTCACCACGGCGTGGTTGGTGACGGTCACGCCCGTGACGGTCTGCACCGTCGAGATGGTGCACGCCGCGGCGTAGAGCAGGTCCTCCTGCTCCTCGCCGGACAGGCGCCCGTTCGCGCCGAACGATGCGTTGAACTTGTTGGAGCCCGCGCGCGACTGGCCGTCCTTCAGGTTGCAGGCGGGGATCCTGACCCAGGAGTCCCGGGGGATCGACACGATCTCGATCCACTGCCGGTCGGCGGAGATGTGGACCAGCATGGTCGTGTCCGACCGCAGGCCGCCGTCCGCGTCCTCGCCCGCGATGGCGATGTTCTCCGCATCGCGCAGGTCGGTGCCCATGAGGAGGAGGTTCACGGCCCTCCCGCTGAACGGGTCGGTGGGGTCCACCGGTTCCTCGGCGCCGCCGATCACGAGGTCGTCGACGTCCTGGACGTCGATCCGGCCCATCAGCGACTGGTAGGCGGCCGCACCGGCGCTCGTGCCGAACACCATCGCGCCGACGAGGGACATCCCGACGACGCGCGCGGTCTGGACCCGTCGCCAGCTGCGCACGTGCCGGGGCTGGCGCACCGCGACCCGGCCGTGCCGTGGAACGGCGGCGACGGCGCCGGACCCACGGGTCCGCCCACGGACCACGGAGGAGAAGTCGAACGGCTGCACGGAGGGAGTGTACGAGCCCCAGATGCACGCTCTGTGACGTTCCCGTGATCTTCGCCGGCCTCTGTCGGGTGAAACGACGGCGTCCGGACGCCTCCCGCAGGAGGCGACCGGACGCCGTCGGGCCGATGACCTGCGTCAGCGCGTCGAGACCGCCGCGTCGCCCAGGTCGGGGTTGTCGGTGAAGAACCCGTCCAGCCCGGCGTCCAGGTAGGTCTGGATCTCCCGGACGAGGTCGCCCGTGGCGTTGGGGTCCGTCGACGAGCGGTAGTCCACCGGCATGAACTGGTTCTCGCGGCGGAACGTCCAGGTGTGCACCTCGAGCCCGGCGCGGTGCGCGTCCGCGATGACAGGGCTGGGCGTGCCGAGCGTCCCGTCCGCCCGGCGGGGGATCAGCACGCTCTTCTCCGCGCCGATGCCGTCGGCGTACGCGGCGATCTCCGCCAGGCCGGCCGGCGTGACGAGGTCGCGGTACGTGCGCGGGTCGCCCGCGGCGACGAAGTCGTACGGCGCCCCGCTGTTGCTGATCAGCTGACCGAGCGGCACATCGGTCAGACCGTTCAGGTCCACGAGGTTGCCCACCTCGAAGGACTGCACGATCACCGGCGCGTCGGCGCGGTCGAGACCGTTGGCCCGCAGCGTCGCGACCAGGGGCTCCTCGAGCGAGAGGCCGATCGAGTCGAAGTACGACGGGTGCTTGGTCTCGGGGTACACGCCCACGGGGGCGCCGTCGCAGGTCCGGCTGTTGCGGGCCAGGTCGATGACCTCGTCGAGGGTCGGCACCTGGTAGAGGCCGTCGAACGCGGTGTTCTGCGGGCGGGTGCCCGGGATGCGCTCCTTGGCCCGCAGGGTGCGGAGCTCCGCGAGCGTGAAGTCCTCGGTGAACCAGCCGGTGATGCTCGTGCCGTCGATCACCTTGGTGGTGCGGCGCGACGCGAACTCCGGCTTGGTGGCCACGTCGGTGGTGCCACCGATCTCGTTCTCGTGCCGGGCGACCAGGACGCCGTCCTTCGTGGCGACCAGGTCGGGCTCGATGTAGTCCGCGCACTGCAGGATCGCCGTCTCGTACGCGGCGAGCGTGTGCTCGGGGCGGTAGCCCGAGGCGCCGCGGTGGCCGACGACGGTGATGCCGTCGTCCGTGGCGCGCACGCGGCGCAGGTCCACGATCGCCATCTCGGTGTCGTCCGGCGTGCCGGGGACGCGCGCGTCGTTGCCCGGGAAGTTGTTGTCGTTGCCGATGAGGAGGCGGCCGTCCTTGAGCTGGAGCACCGTCTCGAAGGACTGCACGGGCAGCGAGAACGTGTCGCCCAAGCCGTAGCCCTCGCCCGCGTCGATACCGTGCGGGTTCTCGACCCGCAGCGCGTCCAGGACGAGCTCCTTGCGGACGAAGCCGTCACGGTCCGTGCGGTCCAGGTTCACGCGGTACACGCGCTTGATGACCGACGCCTCGCCCTGGAAGTCGTCGCGCTCGATGAGGAGCAGCTCGTGGCGGCCCACCGTGAAGGCGTCGCCGATCACGTCGGCCGGCATGTCCGTCTGGTACGCCCAGCGCTGGCCCGTGTACTCGCCGCGGCGGGTGTCGAACTCGTAGATCCAGCGGCGGCGGGCATCAGTCTCGTTCACGAGCGCGCCCTCGACCACCGGGTAGAGGTACCGGCCGTCCTTGCTGGCCGACATGGCCTCGAAGCCGCGGCTGGAGGGGACGAGCGGGGTCTCGCCCGGCGCGAGGTAGGGGTTGGCGGGCGACTTGCCGTCGGGGAACGGCACCGGCGCCTCGAGCAGCGTGCCGTCGGCCGAGAAGTGCAGCAGGAACGGGCCGAACTCCTCGCCCACCCACAGCGTGCCGTCCTTGGCGCGCACCACGGACTCGATGTCGAAGTCCGCGCCCGTGAGCAGGCGCTCGGCCGTGCCGTCGTTCACGATCGGGAAGTCCAGGACGCCGTTCGCGTCGTTGTAGGAGATGAAGCGCTCGACCTCGATCTCGCCCGACCCGCCGCGCGCGGTCTCCCAGTGCGGGCGCACCAGGTAGCTGCGCAGCAGGAAGTCGGCCGAGTTGCCCTTGGCGCCGAACCCGTTGTCGGGCTGGGCCCAGAAGGTGCCGTCGCCGTTGTCGATCATGGCGGAGAAGCCCGGGATCACCTGGCCGGCGAACGGGCCGCTCCGCCCGTTGTCCGGGGTGACCGCCGCGCCCGACTGCGGACCCTCGGCGAGGAAGTCCGCCGAGAGGGTCGCCCGGGCGACGAGTGTGGGCTCGGTGCGGAACGGCTTGCCGTGGGCGTTGCCCGCGGGCTCGTGCCTGCCGTGGTCGCCCGCCTCGCCGGCAGCGGCGACGGTCGGAGCCAGGACGGGCAGGAGCAGCGAGGCGGCGGCGACGAGCGCGGCGGCGCGCCGGGTGGAGCGTGGTGTCGTCCTCATGGGCGCGAGCCAAACGGAGCCGTCCGACATCGGCGTGTACCGCGGTGGTCGGCCGGGTGAACGCTGGGTGTCGCCCGAGCGGGCTCTGTGCCCGTCAGACCGGCAGGTGCCACCCACCCTTGCGGAACGCCGGCGTGGCCACCGCGAGCACCACGATCGCCAGGGCCAGCGCGACCACCATCACCCCGGCCATCGTCACCGCGGTGCTGCCGAGGAACCCTGCGAGCGGGCTCACGACGCCGGCGACCAGCGACTGGATCGCGCCGATCATGGCGGCCGCCGTCCCGGCGATCTCGCCGTGCCGGGTGAGCGCCAGGGCGGAGGCGTTGGAGGGGATGAGCCCCTGGAACGCGAGGACGAGCCAGAGCACCACCAGCAGGCCGATCAGGCCGCCGAACCCCGTGATCGCGACGCCGAGGAGGACCACCGAGATGATCGCCTGCGCCACGATGCCGAGCCGCAGCAGCCGGATCGGGGCGACCCGCCGCACCAGGGCGGCGTTGAGCTGGGCGGACAGGACCAGTCCCAGCCCGTTGACCCCGAACAGGAGGGCGTACTGCCCCTGGCTGAGCCCGTAGCCCTCCTGGAACACGACCGGTGAGCTCACCACGTAGGCCATGAGCACGCCGAAGCCCAGGCCGGGCACCACCGCGAGCGCGATGAAGTGGCGGTCGCGCAGGAGGACCCGGTAGCCGCGCAGGGCGGCCGCCCCGACGCCGCCGGTGGTCCGGGACTCGGGCGCGTGCGTCTCCGGCATCACCGTCAGCACCACGACCGCCAGGACAGCGCCCATGAGCGCGAGGGCCACGAAGACCCAGCGCCAGCTCGCGTGCAGCAGGACGAACGAGCCGACGGTGGGGGCGAACATGGGCGCCACGCCGATGACCAGCATGAGCCGGGAGAGGATGCGGGCCGCCTCGGCCCCCACGAAGCGGTCGCGGACCACCGCCACGGCGGCCACGCCGGCGGCCGAGTTGAAGAAGCCCTGGAGCAGGCGGAGCGCGATCAGCGTCGGCATGTCCGTCACGACGGCACAGAGCAGCGAGGTCACCACGTGCAGTGCCAGGCCGACGAGGAGCGGCACGCGCCGCCCGAAGCGGTCGGACAGCGGCCCGATGACGATCTGCCCCGCGGCACCGCCGATGAGCATGCACGACACCGTGACCTGTGCCATCGCGTCCGTCGAGCCCAGGTCCTCCGCGACCTGCGGAAGGGCCGGGAGATACATGTCCACGGTGAACGCGGGCAGGGCGGAGAGCGCGCCGAGCATGAGGACCCAGCGCACGACGGAACGGGAGCCCGGGGGCGAGGTGGTCGGCACCCAGGCAGCCTATCGAATCGATACGAGGATCGGGAGGGCCTCAGGCCGCCCGGCATCGTGATCCGTGCCGCACCGCCCCCGCCCGGGGAATGTCGGTGGTCCGGGGCATGCTGGACCCATGTGCGGACGCTTCGCCTCCTTCCGGGACGCCCAAGACCTCGCAGACGAGCTCGCCGTCGCCGAGATCGCCGACGACGCGCGGCTGCTCCCGCCCTCCTGGAACGTGGCCCCGACCGACCCGATCCGGATCGTCGTCGAGCGCGCGGCCAAGGACTCGGACGACGTGGTCCGCTCGCTGCGTGTCGCGCGCTGGGGCCTGGTCCCCTCCTGGGCCAAGGATCTCTCGGTGGGCTCGCGCATGTTCAACGCCCGCGCCGAGTCGCTCGCCGACAAGCCGGCGTTCGCCAAGCCGTTCGCCGTCCGCCGCTGCCTGGTCCCGGCGGACGGCTACTTCGAGTGGAGAAAGCTGCCCGATCCCCGGGGCCCCCGCGAAGCCGCTGGGGCCGGTTCCGGCACCACACGGGCCTCGCGCGTGCCCAAGCAGGCGTACTGGATCCACCCGCCGGGCTCGGGCCTGGCAGCGCTCGCCGGGCTGTACGAGTTCTGGAAAGACCCGTCGAAGGGCCCGGACGACCCCGAGCGATGGGTCGTGTCGGCGACCGTGGTGACCACGGCGTCGTCGGGCACCATGGGGCTCATCCACGACCGCACGCCGCTCGTGCTGCCGCCCGAGACCTGGGACGCGTGGCTGTCGCCGGACGTGGGCGCCGACGAGGCGGCCGGGCTCCTCCGCGCGCCGGGTGTGCGGCTCGAGGCCACACCCGTGCGCGACGCGGTGGGGTCGGTGCAGAACGACGGGCCGGAGCTCGTGGAGCCGGACCCGGACCCGCGCGACCCGGAGGTCGTGCGGCTCTGACGGGCGGCGCCGGCCCCCAGCCTCAGAACGTGAGGGCGGCGAGCGTCGGCACTGTCCGGTGCCCTGTGGACTCGTACCGGCTGGTCCGGTCGAGGAGCACTGCGTCCATGCCCGCGTCCAGGGCCGCGAGGTAGTCGTTGGTGGGGTGGTCGCCCACCATGAGGATGTCGCCGGGGTTCGCGGCGAGCAGCTCGCACGCCGCGGCATAGGCGCGGGGGTCGGGCTTGCCGGCGGGGAGCTGGTCGGAGGAGACGACGCTGTCCACGTGGTCCGCCAGGCCCGTGACCTCCAGCTTCTGCTGCTGCTGGGCGGAGTTCCCGTTCGTCAGCACAGCCGGACGCAGGCCCGCCGCGCGCACCCGACGCAGGGTCGGCAGCGCGTCGTCGAACGCCCGCCAGGCGGCCTCGTACCGGCGCAGGTAGCCACGGAAGAGCTCGTCCGCCTCGTCGTCGTCCGCGTCGATCCCGAGGAACGAGCGCACGCGCTCGCGCCTCTGGTCCTGGAACGAGATCTCTCGCCGTTGGTAGCGGCCGTAGGCGCCGTCGGACACGGCCGCCCAGGAGTCGACGACGTCGTCGGGGCTCTCGGTGTCGAGCCCCAGGTCGTCGGCCCAGCCGAGCACCGCCTCCCGGGAGGCGGACTCCTGGTCCACGAGGGTGTCGTCGAGGTCGAAGAGCACGATCCGGGCCACGGCAGGCATCCTGCCACGGGACGACGGGCGCCGGTCCGCTTCGAGAACGCCATTGAGGGTCGCCTCGAGGCGGCTGGCACTACCTCATGACGTTCTCGAAGCGGACGCCACGCGAGAGCCTAGAGTGACGCCATGACCGTCACCTGCACCGTCGCAGCCGGCATCGCCGACGTCCGCCTCGACCGGCCCGACAAGCTCAACGCCCTCTCGCTGGAGATGGTGCGCGGGCTCGCCGCCACAGGCCACCGGCTGCGGCGCGAGCGAGGGCTGCGCGCGGTGGTGATCTCGGGCAACGGCCGGGCGTTCTGCGCCGGCATGGACCTCGGCTCAGCGGCCCGCGACCCGTTCGGCGTCGTGCGCGGGTTCATCCCCACCCTGCGCGGCACCAACGTGTTCCAGGAGGCCGTCTGGGCCTGGCGCCGGCTGCCCGTGCCCGTCGTGGCGGCGCTGCACGGACCGGTCTTCGGCGCCGGGCTCCAGCTCGCCCTCGGCGCGGACCTGCGCGTCACCGCCCCGGACGCCCGCTGGTGCGTCGCGGAGACCGGTCGCGGGCTCGTGCCCGACATGACGGGCATCCACGCGCTCGCCCAGCTGGTCGGCGTCGAGACCGCGAAGCGGCTCACGTTCACCGCCGACGAGGTCTCCGGCGAGCAGGCGGTCGCCCTCGGCCTCGCGGGCACGCTGAGCGAGACCCCGCTCGACGACGCCCGCGCGCTCGCCACCCGCATCGCCGAGCACCGGCCGGCGGCGGTCGCCGCGGCGAAGCGCCTGTTCGACCAGACCTGGTCGGCGGGACCGCGCCGCACGTTCCGCGCCGAGCGGAGGGAGCAGTCGCTCCTCCTGCCGGGCGCGATGCAGCACCTGAAGCGTTCGCCGAGATAGGCCTCCGTCCCGCGAGCAGGCGACGAGGGCTCAGCCCGTGTACGCCCGCTGCAGCCGCACCGGGACCAGCGGCCCGATGCCCGGCACGTCCCGCTCCGGCTGCGCCGTCAGGGCGTAGCGCGGGCTCGTGGCCAGCGAGCCGGCGGTCGCGGTGTCGACCAGCACGGTCGAGGGCTCCGCCAGCTCGGTCAGCCGCGACGCGAGGTTCACCGACGGCCCGAACACGTCGCCGAACCGCGACAGCACCCGGCCCCACACGAACCCGACGCGCACGGGGATCTCGGGCTCGTCCGGCCCCGCGGTACCGAGGGCCCGGCCGGTCGACTCCGCCAGCCCGAGGGCCACCTCGGCGCCCGTCGTGACGTCGTCGGCCACGAAGAGGACCGCGTCGCCGATGGTCTTGACCACGCGCCCGCCCGCCGTGGTGATCACGTCCCGCGCGCCCGCCTCGAAGCGCTGCACGAACTCCGCCAGCTCCGCCGACCCGAGGCCCGCCGTCCGCTTCGTGAACGACACGATGTCCGCGAAGCCGACCGCCCGCGGCAGGGGCAGCTGGTGCGAGTCGGTGGGCGCCCCGGCCCGGGCCCCCGCGAACTCGATCGCGGTGCGGCCCGTGAGAGCCGCCAGCTGCCGGCGCCAGGCGTGCTCGAGCTGGCGCCCGAGCGTCTCCGCGACCGACGGCAGCCGGTCGAGGGCGAGGAGCCGCGCGCTCGTCTCGTCGAGCTCGTGGCGCCGGGCGAGGTGCTCCACCAGGGCCTCGACCTGCCACAGCGCCAGCCGCTCGGTGGTGTGGCCCAGGGAGCGCACGAAGGTCATCTGGGCACGGCGGTCCATCTGCTCGGCCTCGAACAGTGCGGCGATCTCCCGCAGCGCGGTCTCGTCGCCCTCGGTGAACCACCGCTCCGTGGGGTGCGTGACGGGCAGGCCCATCCACCGCCAGTAGGACTCGATGAACTCGCGCGAGAGCCCTGTCCGGTCGATCAGCTCCGAGAGCGTGTAGCGCCGCTCGCCGCCGAGGATCGCCTCGTCGAGCCGCGACGCGGTGTCGTTGCCGACGAGCGCGTGATGCTCCGGCTCGCCGGCCTGCGGCTCGGGAGCCGCTTCCTCGGGGTTCTCGCTCTGACGCAGCACCCGTCAAGCCTATGCGCCCCGCCTGGGAGCAGGGGTCACAGGACCCTCAGCGCAGGTGGTGCACGTCGCCCGCGGACACGGTCTGCTCCCCCTCGGGCGTGCGGATCACGAGCGCGCCGGTCGCGTCGAGCCGGGCGGCCTCGCCCTCGATCACCCCGCCGCCGCCCGCCAGCTCGGCCCGCACGCCGGTGCCGAGCGTCGCCGACGCCGCCGCGTACTGCGTGTCCAGCCCCGCGGCAGCGACGTCACCGCCCGCGGCCTCCCAGCGTCCGACGACGGAGCTCATCTCTCCCAGCAGCCGCACCAGGAGCCCGGTCCGGTCGGGCGGGTTCCCGCCGGGTCCGGTCATGCCCGCGAGCGCCAGCGAGGTGGCCGACCCGACGGGCAGCTCCGCCTCGCCCTGGGAGACGTTGAGGCCGATGCCGACCACGACCGCCGTCGGGCCGCCGCTGCCGGGGCGACCGGGGGTCCCTGCGCCGGCGTCGGGCACCACCTCCGCGAGGATGCCCGCCACCTTGCGGTACGGGCCGAGGCCGGCGGCGGGCAGGTCCGACGGCAGGAGGACGTCGTTGGGCCACTTGACGCGCGCGCCGAGGGGCGCCGAAGCGCCGGCCTCCAGCGCCCGCACCACGGCGAGCCCCGCCAGGAGGGGGAGCCAGCCGAGGGCGGCCGGCGGGACGTCGGGCCGCAGGAGGACCGACACGGTCAGGGCGGCGCGGGCGGGCGTCTCCCAGGTGCGGCCCGCCCGGCCGCGGCCCGCCGTCTGGTGCTCGGCCACGAGCGCGGCGGGCACGGGCCACGACGGCGCGAGGCGGGCGAGCTCGGCGTTGGTGGACGGCGAGGTGTCGACCACCTCGAGGCGGGCGAGGGGACCACCCCGCCGCGCAAGGGGCGCGAGGCGGCCCCGGTCGAGCGGGGGCCGGTCGAGGAGGAGCGTCACGTGTCCATCCTCCCTCGCCCGGGCGCCGGGCGCTTGGAGGTTTCCCACAACGCCGCCCGCAGACCCGCTGGCACCTCACCCATCGAGTTGGCGGCAGCCGCCAACTAGGCTCGGCCACGTGAACGACGCCACCACCACGCTCTCCGGGACCCAGGCCAAGCTGGCGGACCTGGACCGCCGCCGCGCCGAGGCCATCGACTCCCCGGAGGAGACGGCCCGCGAGAAGCAGCACAAGCGCGGGAAGAAGACGGCCCGCGAGCGCGTCGAGGCCCTGCTGGACCCGGGCAGCTTCGTCGAGCTGGACGCGCTCGCGATGCACCGCAGCCGCAACTTCGGGCTGGAGAAGAAGCGGATCGCGGGCGACGGGGTCGTGACGGGCTACGGCACGGTCGACGGCCGGCAGGTCTGCGTGTACAGCCAGGACTTCACGGTGTTCGGCGGGAGCCTGGGTGAGGTCCACGGCCAGAAGATCACGAAGGTGCAGGACCTGGCGCTGCGCACGGGCGTGCCGCTGATCGGCATCAGCGACGGCGGCGGCGCCCGCATCCAGGAGGGTGTGGCGGCGCTGACGCAGTTCGCGGAGATGTTCCGGCGCAACGTCGCCGCTTCGGGCGTGATCCCGCAGATCTCGCTGATCCTGGGCCCGAGCGCGGGCGGCGCGGTGTACTCCCCCGCGCTGACCGACTTCATCGTGATGGCCGACGGCACGTCGAACATGTTCATCACCGGCCCGGACGTGATCCGTGCGGTCACGGGCGAGGACGTGGACTTCGAGACGCTCGGCGGCGCGCGCACGCACAACGCGACCTCGGGCGTGGCGCACTACATGGGCGCCGACGAGGACGACGCGATCGACTACGTGCGCCACCTGCTGGCGTACCTGCCGCAGAACAACCTGAGCGACGCCCCCGCCTTCCCGCCGGACGACCTCCCGCTGGAGGTCACCGCCGAGGACGAGGCGCTCGACGAGCTGGTCCCCGACAGCGACTCCCAGCCGTACGACATGCGCGGCGTGGTGGAGGCCGTCCTCGACGAGGGCGCGTTCCTCGAGGTGCAGCCGCTGTTCGCGCAGAACGTGCTGGTCGGGTTCGGGCACGTGGAGGGCCAGTCGGTGGGCATCGTGGCGAACCAGCCGCTGTCCATGGCGGGCACGCTCGACATCGACGCGGCCGAGAAGGCCGCCCGGTTCGTCCGGACGTGCGACGCGTTCAACATCCCGGTGCTGACGTTCGTGGACGTGCCGGGCTTCCTGCCGGGCGTGGGCCAGGAGCACCAGGGCATCATCCGCCGCGGCGCCAAGCTGATCTACGCGTACGCGGAGGCCACGGTCCCGCTCGTCACGGTGATCACGCGCAAGGCCTACGGCGGCGCGTACATCGTGATGGGCTCGAAGCAGCTCGGCGCGGACGTCAACCTCGCGTGGCCCACGGCGCAGATCGCCGTCATGGGGGCGGGCGGCGCCGTGAACATCCTGCAGCGCGGGGCGCTCAAGGCCGTGGCGGAGGCGGGCGGGGACGTGGAGGCCGAGCGCCGTCGGCTCACCGCGGAGTACGAGGAGGCGATCGTCAACCCGTGGGACGCGGCCGAGCGCGGCTACGTCGACGCGGTGATCCGCCCGTCCGAGACCCGCATCCAGGTGGTCCGCGCCCTGCGGGCGCTGCGGACCAAGCGCGCGAGCCTGCCGCCCAAGAAGCACGGCAACATCCCGCTCTGAGGCACCGCGGGGCTGCCCGACGGCGGCCTGGTGCACCCGGGTGCACCAGGTCACCCCCTCGGCGGCGGCCTGTACCCAGGAGGGCGCGCGACAATGGGGACGTCCGAACGTCGGGCGCCGACTGCACGGAGGCACACATGAGTCACGAGGACGCCACACACGGTCCCGCACCGATGGGCGCCGTCGATCCCGAGCCGATGCACCGCGCGGTGGACGCGCTGGCCTCGACGCTGCACGAGTACGTGAAGGCGGCGGTGGGCGTGCGTGCGGAGTTCGGCGCCTCCGAGGCGGACGAGGACCCGCGCATCCTCGCGCTGGAGGACCGCATCGGGCGACTCAACGCGACGCTGTTCGACACGCTGCACGACGCGCTGGGCATGCACCCGGACCTCACGTCGTCGGTGTGGGAGCCGGAGGACGGCGAGTCGGTGGACCTGGACGACCACGTCAACCCGGCCGATGCCGAGGCGTTCTACCTGGGTTTCCTCGTGACCGCCGGCGGTGGCGACGCGACGATCGACGGTGTGATCGACCTGCTGGACGCCGCCGGCGAGGGCGTCGCGGAGCAGCTCCACGAGGGCGGCTACGACGTGGTCGAGTGGGCGGCGTCGCGGGGCGAGGCCCCCGGGTTCGGCAACGACGCGCTCGGCGACGAGGAGGAGCACGGACGATGACCTCCGAGGTACGCGTGGTCCGCGGCGAGCCTGACGACCTCGAGGTCGCCGCCCTGGTCGCCGGCCTGGCGGCCGTGGCCGCCGCCGGCGAGCCCGAGGACGCGGCGCCCGTGGACGAGTGGACCAACCACACGCGGACCCTGCGCGGCAACGGGGCGGGCGCGACGGCGAGGAGCTTCGGCGGCCGCGAGGGCCGCCACAACGCCGACGCGTGGCGCTGGAGCCTCCGGTCATGACCCGCGGGGCCGTCGGGGCGCTCGTGGAGTCGCCGCTGCAGCTGATCTGCACCATCGAGGCGCACGCCGCCGGGCTGGGCGGCAGGCCCACGCGCGTGCACGTCCGCTCGGACGTGCCCTCGCTCGAGCAGGTCCGCGACACCGTGGCCGCGTCAGTTCTGCCCGACGGCGTGACACTCGACGTCCGTGGCCCCGGCGCGGCCCTGACGTCGTTCGAGCCGGGCCGGATCGTGGGCGAGGCGTTCTCCGGCCTGTTCCAGCTGGCCCTCCTCACCCGGCCGGTGCGCTCGATCGTGCTGGTCGACGACGGCCTGGCGGCGCTCGACCTCGCCCGCATCCTCGCGTCCCCCGACGCCGCCCTGATCCGGCCCGGCCTCCGTCTCGGCGCGGGACGCCGCGTCCTCGGCCGGCTCGCCGCCGCCCGCCTGCGCGACCTGGCCCGCCGCGGCCGCCTGACCGTCTTCACAGCGCTCCCCCTGGCGTCCGACGTCGCCGAGCGGCTCGTCGCCGTGGGGGTGAACGTGGTCCGCAACGACTTCACGTGGCTCGCCACCCAGCCGATGGACGAGACCCCGCCCGAGCCGACGGTGGTGCTGGGCTCCGAGCTGGTGGCCACCGGGCTCGTCGACGAGGACGGCTACCTCGGGTGGGTCCTGTCGATGGCCGCCGAGGGCCCGCTCCTCTACCTGCCGTTCCGCCGGGAGAACCCGGCCGTGGCACGCGTGCTCGCCCGCACCCCGGGCGTCACCGTCGCCGACCCGGGGGCGGCCCTGGAGCTGCGCCTGTCGGGCATGAAGCCCGGCCAGCGCGTGATGTCGCTCCCGTCCACGACGGCGGTCGTCCTCACCACGATCCTGGGCCACCGGGGCGTCGAGGTGGAGACCGTGCCCGTCCCGGACGCATGGTGGACCCCGCGGTCCACGGTGGAGCAGCACGCGTTCGCCGCGCGCCTGGTCCCGCTGGCGGAGGCGGCCCGCGCCCGCGGGTGAACCCCGTCCGGGGGCTCCCCCTGCGGCGGGGATCCCGCCGAAAAGGAGCCCCGGGCGACCGGCGGTGCGTCGTAGGCTCGGCGGGTGACCACACCTGACACCCCTGCCACCCGCACCCCCACGGCGATCGACGCCGTCGCCGACGCGTTCGTGACCCGGATCGCCGAGCTCAACCCGCTCAACGCCACAGCCATGGGCCTCGCGGGGTACGACCACCTGATGAGCGACCTCTCCCCCGCCGGGCACGAGGCGCTGGCCGACGCCAACCGCGCGGTGCTGCGCGAGCTGGACGGCCTGGAGCCCGCGGACGACGTCGACCGCGTGACCCTGGCCGCGATGCGCGAGCGTGTCGGCCTGGACCTCGAGCTGCACGAGGCCGGCGAGCCGCTCGCCGAGCTGAACAACATCGCCTCCCCCGCGCAGTTCCTCCGCGACATCTTCGACATGATGCCGACCGGCACCGTCGAGGCGTGGGAGAACATCGCCACCCGCCTCGGCGCCCTGCCCGGCGCCCTCGACGGCTACACCGAGTCCCTGCGGCTCGCCGCCGAGCGGGGCAACGTGGCCGCGATCCGCCAGGTGCGCGAGGTCGTGACCCAGGCTCGCGAGCTGGCGGGTCCGGAGTCGTTCTTCCGGTCGTTCGTCGACGGCAAGGAGGCCCGCTCCGTGCTCGACGAGTCCGCCGCCTGCAGCCTGGTCCGCAAGGAGCTCGAGCACGGCGCCACCGCGGCCCGCGAGGCGTACGGCCGGCTGGCCGAGTTCCTCGAGACGGAACTCGCCCCCCAGGCACCCGAGCAGGACGCGGTCGGCCGCGACCGGTACGGGCTGTTCTCGCGCCAGTTCCTCGGCGCCACGGTGGACCTCGACGAGACCTACCAGTGGGGTCTCGAGGAGCTGGCCCGCGTCGTCGCCGAGCAGGAGGAGGTGGCCCGCCAGATCGCCGGACCCGGCGCCACCGTGGAGGACGCCGTGCGCCTCCTCGACGAGGACCCGTCCCGCAAGCTCATCGGCACCGACGCCCTCAAGGCGTGGATGCAGGAGACGTCCGACGCGGCGATCGTCGCGCTGAACGGGACGCACTTCGACATCCCGGAGCCCGTGCTGACCCTCGAGTGCATGATCGCGCCCACCCAGAACGGCGGCATCTACTACACGCCCCCGAGCGACGACTGGTCGCGCCCGGGCCGCATGTGGTGGTCCGTGCCGCCGGAGGTCACGGAGTTCAACACGTGGCGCGAGAAGACCACCGTCTTCCACGAGGGCGTCCCCGGCCACCACCTGCAGTGCGGCCAGGCGGTGTTCGCGCGCGAGACCCTGAACACGTGGCGCCGGCTCGCCTGCTGGGTGTCCGGCCACGGCGAGGGCTGGGCGCTGTACGCCGAGCGCCTCATGGCCGACCTCGGCTTCATGGAGGACCCGGGCGACCGCCTCGGCATGCTCGACGCGCAGCGCATGCGCGCCGCCCGCGTGGTGTTCGACATCGGCGTGCACCTCGGCCTGCCGGCGCCCGAGCAGTGGGGCGGCGGCACGTGGGACGCCGAGAAGGCGTGGCCGTTCCTCAAGGCCAACGTCAACATGGCGGAGGGCTTCGTCCGCTTCGAGTACAACCGGTACCTGGGCTGGCCGGGCCAGGCGCCGTCGTACAAGGTGGGCCAGCGCCTCTGGGAGCAGACCCGCGACGAGGCCCGGGCCGCGGCGTCCGCGAAGGGCGAGGCGTTCGACGCCAAGGTCTTCCACGCCCGCGCGCTGAACCTCGGCTCGGTGGGCCTCGACGTCCTCAAGGACGCCATCGCCTGACCCCGCCGTCCCGGTGTCCGCTTCGAGAACGTCATGAGGTATCGCTACCCAGGTCCACGCACCACCTGATGACGTTCTCGAAGCGGACCACAACCGGCCTCGGGCACGGCGGGACCACCCACCGAGCCCGACCCCAGGGACAAGGAGCGCCGCACCGTCCACAGGGTGCGGCGTCCACTCCTCGGCGGACACACGACTGCTGGTCCCATCAGCAGATGCGCGCCCTCCTGCCGATCCCCCCAGACGTCATGACCTTCGCCCACCACCAGGAGGGGCTCGTCTCCACGGCACAGTGCGACGCCGCAGGGCTGAGCCGGCAGCGGGTCGCACGGCTGGTCGCCCAGTGCAGATGGCAGCGGGTCACCCGGGGCGTCTACGACACCGATCCCGTCCCACCCCACCAGCGTCGCCGGGACGACTTCCACGACCACCTCCGTCGGCGAGCCGCCTGGATCGGTCTTCTCGCGTTCGCGGAAGCGATCGCCGTCGGCGCCTGCTCCCTCGCCCTGCACCGGGTCCAGGGCCTCCCGCGGGTCGTGGTCCCGGAGGTCGCCCTCCCGGACGGTGCCCACCGGCGCGGCCGGGACGGCATCCTCGTTCGCCAGTACCGCCCCTTTCCCACCAGCCGGATCGGACCGCGGCAGGTGGCGCGGATCGACCACGCCCTCGCCCAGGCGCTGCCCGGGCTGACTCGGGAGCAGGGCGTCGCGGTCCTCAGCAGCGCCCTGAACCAGTCGATGATCGACGCCCCCGGGCTCGCTCGCGTGCACGACCTGATCCGCGGAGGCCGCGGGGCGGTGTCGGTCCACGGCTGGTTCCGGCTCGCCGAGGCCGGTGACGAGTCGCCGGCGGAGACGTCTGCCCGCCTCTCCTGCCTGGACCACGGCGTCCCGCCGGACGACACCCAGGTGGTGTTCACCCTGGACGGCCGCTTTCTCGCGCGCGTCGACCTGGCCTGGCTGCTGCCGGACGGCCGCTGGCTCGTCGTCGAGATCGACGGCCTGGGGCCGCACGGGCGCCCGGAAGCCCTGGTGAAGGACTCGGCCCGGCAGAACGGCCTGCTCAGCACCGGCCGCATCGTCCTGCTCCGGTTCCGGCCCGCGGACAGCACCCGGTCCGGAGGGATCGGCGCAGCCGTCGCCCAGCAGCTGTCCCGGCTCGGGTGGAAGCCCGGCCAGCAGGTGGAGCGTGGGCTGGCGGTCGAGCTCCGGTCCGCTTCGAGAACGTCATGAGGTATCGCTACCCAGGTCCACGCACCACCTGATGACGTTCTCGAAGCGGACCCCACCGAGGGCGCGTGACGATCACCACGGATCACGCATTCCAGGACCCTTCCCGGCCGATCGTCAGTACTCTGGCGCGCGTGCCCCGTATGGTCCTCGCCTCCCGGTCCCCCGCCCGCCTCGCGACGCTGAACGCCGCCGGCGTCCGCCCGGACGTCCTGGTCTCGGGCGTGGACGAGGAACGTGTCCTGTCCGACGCCGCCGCGCGGTTCGGCGACCTCGACCCCGTCGACGCCGTCCTCATCCTGGCCCAGGCCAAGGCGGAGGACGTGGCCACCACCCTCGAGTCGGGCGAGCACGCGGAGCTGGCGGCCGAGGGCGACGAGATCGTCGTCGGCTGCGACTCCATGCTGGAGATCGACGGCGAGATCTTCGGCAAGCCCGCCGGGCCCGACGAGGCGCGCGAGCGCTGGCGCGCGATGCGGGGCGGCCGCGGCGTGCTGCACACGGGCCACTGGATCGTCGACCTGCGGGACGACGAGTCGGGCGGCACGGGCGCCACGCTGGGCTCCACCAGCTCGACAACCGTCTGGTTCGCGGACCTGGACGACGACGAGATCGACGCGTACGTCGCCACGGGCGAGCCGCTCGAGGTGGCCGGCGCCTTCACGATCGACGGGCTCGGCGGCCCGTACGTCGAGCGGATCGAGGGCGACCACCACGGCGTCGTCGGCCTCAGCCTCCCGCTGCTGCGTGAGCTGCTCGGCGAGCTCGGCATCCCGTGGCGCGACCTGCGGGCAGCCTGAGAAACCCCTCTCCTGTCGGAACCCGACAGGCCGACCCCGGCCCGGACCGGGGTCGGACCACCTGGCCATGGTGGATTCCTCCAAACGTCCCCAGACACGGTTGGCCCCTTTTCCAATCTTCGTGGTGAGGTTGCGCCGGAGCACCGACGGGCGTACCGAGACGCGTTACCGTGAGCCGTGCTCAGTTCAAGGATCACCAAGGTTCTCATCGCGAACCGCGGGGAGATCGCCGTCCGCGTCGCGCGCGCGTGCGCCGACGCCGGCGTCGCGTCGGTCGCCGTCTACGCCGACCAGGACCGCGAGGCCCTGCACGTGCGTCTCGCCGACGAGGCGTTCTCTCTCGGTGGCGCCCGTGCGGCCGAGACGTACCTGGACATGGGCAAGCTGCTCGATGTCGCCCGGCGGTCGGGCGCCGACGCGGTGCACCCCGGGTACGGCTTCCTCTCCGAGAACGCACAGTTCGCCCAGGCGGTGATCGACGCCGGGCTGATCTGGATCGGCCCCCCGCCGAGCGCGATCGACGCGCTGGGCGACAAGGTGAGCGCCCGCCACATCGCGCAGCGCGCGGGCGCGCCCCTGGTCCCCGGCACGGCGGACCCGGTGGCCGACGGCGCGGAGGTGCGCGCGTTCGCCGAGGAGCACGGCCTGCCGATCGCGATCAAGGCGGCCTTCGGCGGCGGCGGTCGCGGCCTCAAGGTGGCCCGCACGTTCGAGGAGATCGACGAGCTCTTCGACTCGGCGGTGCGCGAGGCGACCGCCGCGTTCGGCCGCGGCGAGTGCTTCGTGGAGCGCTACCTGGACAAGCCGCGCCACGTCGAGACGCAGTGCCTCGCGGACCAGCACGGCAACGTCGTGGTGGTCTCGACCCGTGACTGCTCGCTGCAGCGCCGGCACCAGAAGCTCGTGGAGGAGGCCCCAGCCCCCTTCCTCACGGCCGAGCAGGAGAAGTCCCTGTACGCGGCGTCGGAGGCCATCCTCCGGGAGGCCGGCTACGTGGGCGCGGGCACCTGCGAGTTCCTCGTGGGCGCGGACGGCACCATCTCATTCCTGGAGGTGAACACGCGACTCCAGGTGGAGCACCCCGTCACCGAGGAGGTCACGGGGATCGACCTGGTCCGGGAGCAGCTCCGCATCGCCGCGGGCGAGAAGCTGGGCTACCACTCGACAACGGTCCGCGGGCACTCCCTGGAGTTCCGCATCAACGGCGAGGACCCGGCCGCCGGCTTCCTCCCGGCGCCGGGCCGCATCACCACCCTGCGCTTCCCCTCCGGACCGGGCGTGCGCGTGGACACCGGCGTGGTCGAGGGCGACACGGTCTCGGGCGCGTTCGACTCGATGATCGCCAAGCTCATCGTCACGGGCGCCACGCGCGAGCAGGCGGTGGAGCGTGCCCGCCGTGCCCTGCGCGAGCTCGAGGTCCAGGGCATCCCCACGGTGGTCCCGTTCCACCGGGCGGTGCTGGAGGCCCCCGCGTTCGTGCCGACGGACGGCGGCCCCTTCCGCGTGCACACGCGCTGGATCGAGACGGAGTTCGCCGACACGCTCAAGGCTCTCGCACCGGCCCCCGCGCCGGTCGCCGACGACGAGCCGGAGGTGCTGGCCGAGCGCGTCGTCGTCGAGGTGGGTGGCCGCCGGCTGGAGGTCGTCCTGCCGGTCGGTCTGGGTGTGGCCGCGGGACGGGCACGGTCCGCGAACGCGGCTCGCCGTCCGGCCCGGCGCAACGGGCCCAAGGCCGCCACGGCGAGCGGCACCACCCTCACGTCGCCCATGCAGGGCACCATCGTCAAGGTCGCGGTCGAGGAGGGCGCGCAGGTGGCCGAGGGCGACCTCGTCGTGGTCCTGGAGGCCATGAAGATGGAGCAGCCCCTGGTGGCGCACCGCTCGGGCGTCGTGCGGTCGCTGACCGCGACGCCGGGTGCGGGTGTCACCGCCGGCGCGCCGATCTGCGAGATCGTCTCGGAGTCCTGAGCCGTAGGCTCGACCCGTGCCCGACGACGACTCGCCGCCCGCCCCTGCCGCCTGGTCCCGTCCGGGCGCTGACGCGCCCGAGCGCCTCGCCGGTGCGCCGCAGCCGCCGCAGGGGCTGCACCGGCACCCTGGCGACGGCTGGGTGGCGTGCGAGGACCACCGGCACTGGGGCCTGTTCGGGGCGGCGGGCCTGCTGGTCGCCCGGCGCGACGCGACGGGCCGGGTGACGGACGTGGTGCTCCAGCACCGGGCCCTCTGGTCCGACCTGGGCGGCACCTGGGGCATCCCGGGCGGCGCCCTCGCGCCGGACGAGGAGCCCCTCGCCGGGGCTCTCCGCGAGGCGCAGGAGGAGGCTGCCGTGGACCCCGCCGCCCTCCGGGTCGTCGGCTCCTCCACGCTGGAGCATCCGGCGTGGCGGTACACCACGGTCGTCGCCGAGGTCGCACCGGGTGCGACGGTCCGTCCGGCCGCGGCCGACCAGGAGAGCCTCGAGGTGCGGTGGGTACCGGTGGACGAGCTCGCCACGCTGCCGCTCCTGCCGGCCTTCGCCGAGGCGCTGCCTGGCCTCCTGGCCCTTCTGGACGACGACGGGTCGGCGCGCGGCGAGCGACCCGCGTCGGCGGCGGGTTAGGGTCGAGCAGTGCATATCCGGCTTACTCCCGTCGAGGCCCTGGGCCTCGCGAAGCTCAGCGGCCAGGCGCCGCCGCCCGTCATCACCTCGGTCGCCGGTGACGGCGACGTGCTGCGGGTCGTCCTCGACCTCCGGCGCCTGGACTCCCTCCCCGGGCCGCTGCGGCTCGCCGTGAAGATCGCCCCCATCGTCCGGGCGGACGTGCGCGTCGAGTCGTTCACCCGCGGCGTGGCCACGCTCGCCGTCGAGGCCAACGCGGCCGGCCTGCCCGCCCACAAGCTGCTCAGCCTCGCGGCCGCCCCCATCGAGCAGGCGCTGGCCCAGCAGGGCCTGCCGCCGGGGGTCGTGGACGTCCAGCCGGACGCCCGCATCGCCGTGGACGTGGAGCGCCTGCTCGACGCGCGGCTGCCCGGCCTGACCGTCAGCTCGCTGCGCGTCCAGGACGGCCAGATCCTCGTGGACGGCACGGTCACCTGACGGCTGCCGGGACACGCCCGGCGGTCAGTCAGGTCAGGGCGCGGCCACCCTCGCGTCGAGGACCCGCGCGGCCTCGGCGATCGACCCCGAGAGCGAGGGGTAGATCGTGAAGGCCGACGCGACGTCGTCGACGGTGAGGTGGTTCTGGACCGCGAGCGTGACCGGGAAGATCAGCTCGGACGCCCGGGGGGCCACGACCACCCCGCCCAGCACCACCCCCGCCTCGGGGTGCGCGAACAGCTTCACGAACCCGTCCCGCATGCCCAGCATCTTGGCGCGCGGGTTGCGCGCCAGGGGCAGCGTCGTGGTGATGTAGCGGGAGCCCTGGGCCTTGAGGCGCTCCTCGCTGTACCCGACGGTGGCGATCTCGGGCGCCGTGAAGATGTTGGCGGCCACCGTGCCGAGGGCCAGCGGCGACACTCCCCCGCCCAGCGCGTGGTGCATCGCGATGCGGCCCTGCATGGCCGCCACGGACGCGAGCGGCAGCACCCCGGTGCAGTCGCCGGCCGCGTAGACGCCGCGCGCCGAGGTGCGGGAGACCTTGTCCACCACCACGTGGCCCGACGCCGACAGGCGCACCCCGGCCTCCTCCAGACCGAGGCCCTGGGTGGAAGGCACGGCGCCCACCGCGATGAGGACGTGCGACCCGTGGACCACCCGGCCGTCGGCCAGGGTCACCGCCACGCCGTCGGCGGTGCGCATCGCCGACTCCGCCCGGGAGCGCGACATGACGGTCATGCCGCGGGAGCGGAACACGCCCTCGAGCAGCTCGGCCGCGTCCTCGTCCTCGCCCGGGAGCACACGGTCGCGGCTCGACACCAGGACGACGTCGGCCCCCAGCGCGTTGTAGGCCCCCGCGAACTCCGCGCCCGTGACGCCCGAGCCCACGACGATCAGCCGCTCGGGCAGCTCGGTGAGGTTGTACACCTGGGTCCAGGTGAGGATCCGGTCGCCGTCGGGGACGGCGGTGGGCAGGGTCCGCGGCGTGGCGCCCAGGGCGAGGAGGACGGCGTCGGCCTCCAGGGTGCGCGTGCCGCCCTCCGCGAGGTCCACGACGACGCGCTCCGGGCCGTCGAGGCGCCCCGTGCCCGTCACGACCTCTACGCCCTCGCGCTCCAGCCGGCCGCGGATGTCGGCGCTCTGCGCCGCCGCGAGCGCCAGGACGCGCGCGTTGACGGCGCGGAGGTCCACGAAGTGCTTGAGGTCCGACGCCGGACGGGTCGCCCCGGGCGTGCCCGGGGCCCCGGGCGCCGGGGAGGGCGCCAGCTGGGGGCTCACGACGGGGATGTTGCCTGTGGCGAGGCTCACGGAGACGTCTCCGGCGAGGTCCAGCTGGTCGGGCATCCGGATGCCGAGCTCGGGCGCGCGGTCGGCGATGGTCATCCACTCGGCGGTGGCGATCAGCGTCTTGGAGGGCACCACGTCCGTGAGGACCGCGGCACCGCCCACACCCTGGCGTTCCACCACGGTGACCCGGGCGCCGAGGCTGCGGGCCACGAGCGCGGCCTCGTAGCCTCCGGGGCCTCCTCCGACGACGACGACGTGCGTGGGGGTCTCGGTGTTCTCGGCGCTCACGGACCCCATTCTGTCAGGCCGCCGGAGGACAGCGCCGCCGCCGTGATGCGGATAACCTCGGAGCATGACCACCGCACCTTCCCTGGACGACCCCGCCACGGACCCGTTCGAGGTGGCCCGCGAGGCCGCCGAGTTCATCGCCGCGAAGACCGGGGTGCCCGGCCACGACGTCGCGCTCGTGCTGGGCTCCGGCTGGGGCGGTGCGGCGGAGCTGCTGGGTGACGTGGTGGCCGAGATCCCCACGGCGGAGATCCCGGGCTTCACCAAGCCCGCGGTGGGCGGGCACCTGCCGGTGACGCGCTCGATCCGGGTGGAGCGGGCGGACGGCTCGACGCGCCACGCGCTGGTCCTCGGCTCGCGCACTCACCTCTACGAGGGGCACGGCCTGCGCCGGGTGGTGCACGGCGTGCGGACCGCCGCCGCGACCGGGGCCACCACGCTGGTCCTCACCAACGGGTGCGGCGGGCTCCACATGGCGTGGCGACCGGGCCAGCCCGTGCTGATCCGCGACCACCTGAACCTGACCGGCCAGTCCCCGCTCGAGGGCGCCACGTTCGTGGACATGACGGACGTCTACACGCCCCGCCTGCGCGACCTGGCACGGACGATCGACCCGGACCTGCCGGAGGGCGTGTACGCCCAGTTCCGCGGGCCGCAGTACGAGACGCCGGCCGAGGTGCGGATGGCGGGTGTCCTGGGCGCCGACCTGGTCGGCATGTCGACGGGCCTGGAGGCCGTCGCGGCCCGGCAGTGCGGGCTCGACGTCCTCGGCATCTCGCTCGTCACGAACCTCGCGGCGGGGATCAGCCCCACGCCGCTCTCGCACGGGGAGGTCCTGGAGGCGGGCGCGGCGGCCGGCCCTCGGATCAGCGACCTGCTCGCGCGCATCGTCAAGCAGCTGTGATCTCGCCGCGCCGAGGAGGTCGGACCGTATGACGTCCAGCATCCCGCTCGACACCGACGCGCCGGGTTCCGACCCGCGCGATGACGTCCAGGGCCTGATCGACCGCGCGGAAGCGTGGGCACGGTCCGACGTCGACGAGGACGACCGCGCGGAGCTGCGGGCGCTCCTGGACCGGGTGACGCACACCCCGCCGTCGGTCCGCAACGCCGACGCGGCGGTGGACCCGTCGTTGCGCGACCCACGGCCCGCGCGGGTGCACGCCGCCGCGCTGGCCGAGCTGCGCGACCGGTTCGCGGGGTCCCTGCAGTTCGGCACGGCGGGGCTGCGGGGCGCCATGGCGGCGGGCCCCAATCGCATGAACCGGGCTGTCGTGATCCGGGCCGCCGCCGGGCTCGGGGCGTACCTGTCGTCCGCGCTGGACGGGCAGGACGGCGCCCCGCGCGTCGTCGTGGGCTACGACGCGCGGTACCGCTCGGCGCAGTTCGCGGAGGACACCGCGGCGGTGCTCACGGCGGCCGGTGCCGAGGTGCTGCTGCTGCCGCGCCCGCTGCCCACCCCCGTGCTCGCGTTCGCCGTACGGCACCTCGACGCCGACGCGGGGGTCATGGTCACCGCGAGCCACAACCCCGCGGCCGACAACGGGTACAAGGTCTATCTCGGCGGCCGCGCCGTCACCGACGCCGGGCAGGGGGCCCAGATCGTCCCGCCGTACGACGCGCGCATCGCCGAGCGCATCGCCGCCGCCCCGCCCGCCGCCGACGTGCCGCGGGCGGGGTCCGGCTGGACGGTGCTGGGCCGGGACCTCGCGGAGGCGTACCTCGCGTCCGTGGCCGCCCTCGCCGCCCGGACCGACGGTCTCGCGACGGGCGGGCCCCGGTCGCTCCGCATCGTCACCACCTCGTTGCACGGCGTGGGCGGCGTCGTCCTGGGGCGGGTGCTCGCCGACGCCGGCTTCCGCGACGTGGTGCCGGTGGAGGAGCAGCTCGACCCGGACCCCCGCTTCCCGACCGTCACGTTCCCCAACCCCGAGGAGCCCGGGGCGATCGACATGGCGCTGGCCGTGGCGCAGGACTGCGCGGCCGACGTCGTGCTGGCGAACGACCCGGACGCCGACCGGTGCGCCGTGGCCGTGCTCGACCCCGCCGTGGGGGCGTACCGCGGCCCGGAGACCGCACGGTCGCAGGGCTGGCGCATGCTGCACGGCGACGAGGTGGGCGCGCTGCTCGGCTGGGAGGCCGCCACGTTCGAGGCGGCGAGGGTCCGGGCCGGCGGTCCGGGCACCGAGGCCGGGGTGCTGGCGAGCTCCGTCGTGTCGTCCCGTCTCCTGGGCGCGATCGCCGCACGCCACGGGCTGCGCCACGCCACGACGCTGACCGGGTTCAAGTGGATCTCGCGCACGCCCGGGCTCGTGTTCGGCTACGAGGAGGCGCTGGGCTACTGCCTCGACCCCGCCCACGTCCGTGACAAGGACGGGCTGTCCGCGGCGGTCAGCGTCGCCCTGCTCGCCGACCGCCTCAAGGCGGAGGGGCGCACGCTCCTGGACGCGCTGGACGACATCGCCCGCGCCTCCGGCCTGTACGTGACGGACCAGCTGTCGGCGCGCTTCGACTCCCTGGACGACATCACGGGCACCATGTCGCGTCTCCGTGCTACCCCGCCGCGCACCCTCGCGGGCGCGGGCGTCGCCCGGGTCGTGGACCTCTCCGCGGGCTCCGACGGGCTCCCTCCCACCGACGGCGTGGTGCTCGTCGGCGCCGACGACACGCGGGTGATCGTCCGCCCGAGCGGCACCGAGCCCAAGGTGAAGTGCTACCTGGAGGTGGTGACGGCCGTGCCGTCCGACGCGACGACGGACGCCCTGGGCGAGGCGCGGGCGGAGGCCCACCGCAAGCTGGGGCGCATCAAGGACGACCTGCGGGCGGCGCTGGGCATCTAGCGGGCACAGGTTAGGCTTGCCTCACCATGACAGAGAACCCGGTACCCGAGGTCCGGCGCCGCAAGGGCGTGCCCACCACCGCGACGGTCACGCGCGCACGTCACGTGACACCGCACATGATCCGCGTGACGCTCGGCGGCCCTGCTCTCGCGGCGCTCGGCCCGCTGCCGTTCTCCGACCGCTACGTCAAGCTCGTGCTCGGCGAGCTCGAGGACGGGCGCCCGCTCCTGCGCGCCTACACGGTGCGCGCGGTGCGCGGCAGCGGCGAGGCCACGGAGTGGGACGTGGACGTGGTGGTGCACGGCACGGGCGACGCGCTCGAGGGCGTGGGCGGGCCGTGGGCCGCCGGGGTCCGGCCGGGCGACGAGGTCACGTTCCTGGGCCCCGGCGGCGAGTACGCCCCCGGGGCGGACGCCGCCTGGCACCTGCTGATCGGCGACGAGTCGGCCCTGCCCGCCGTCGCCGCGTCCCTGGAGGCGCTGCCCGACGGCGCCGTGGCGCGCGCGTTCGTCGAGGTGGAGGACGCGGCCGAGCGTCAGGAGCTGACGCTGACGGGCGACGTGCTCGTCACCTGGGTCCACCGCCGGGACGGCGGCGACCTGGCCACGGCCGTGCGCGCGGCGCACACCGCCGGGGCGCTGCCGGAGGGCGTGCCGCAGGTCTTCCTGCACGGTGAGGCAGCGTGCGTGCGCGACCTGCGCCGCTGGGTCCGCACCGAGCTGGCGGTCCCGCGGGAGCAGCTCTCGGCTTCCGGGTACTGGCGCCGGGGGCGCTCCGACGAGGGCTGGCGCGCCGAGAAGCCGGAGTGGAAGGCGGCCGTGGAGAGGGATGACCTAGCACTGGTCTCGGCCCACTAGGATTCGACCTACCGAGTGCGCATTCCTGAGGGCCACGCCGGGGCGTGGCGCACCAGGGGTGCGCACTTCGTCGTGTGCGAGGACAACGGGTGCGACCCAGGCTCTAGACGCCTAGAGTCAGGCTCGGACACGTGATCGCGAAGGCCCCGGAAAGCCCGCAGATCCGTAACTCATTCCCGTAACGCGTCTGCCGTACACTCGCGCCACCGTGAGCCCCCGACCCGGGACGACGGACCTGTCCACACCGACTTCGCAAGGAGAAGCCATGTCCCCTGTCAGCCGCCGTCTCACCGGGTTCCACACGAGTGAGGAGGCGCACGCGGCGCTCAGTCATGAGGCCGCCGAGGGTGCGCTCGACACCCTCCAGCACACCGAGCACCACGCCACCGAGCTGCGTCCCGTCACGCCGTCGGACCAGGAGTCCTGGACCGCCGCCAAGGAGGAGAACCGGCAGCCGCGCGAGGCGTGGTCCGCGCCGAACCGCTCCTGGGACAAGCCCTTCGTCGAGGTCGTCGAGACCCCCACGAGCGACGTCCTGATCACCCAGGCGATCCGCCGGGGCCTCCCGCTCGACGAGGCCGTCGCCACCTCGGTGCGCGAAGCCACCGGCATCAACGCCGCCGAGTGGCGCGCGCTCTGCCACTCGCTCGCCGCACAGCCGGCCACCCGCAGCGCCGGGGTGGTGGGCTCCGCCCTCCTGGCCCAGCGCTCCGGCCTCCGCGACCTGGCGTGGGACCTGCTCTCCTCCCTCGAGGAGGACGACGCGGCCCGCCTGGCCCCTGCCGAGTACCTGCGCGCCGGCATCGCCTCCCGCGACCCGCGTGCCGTCCCGGTGGCCACGCGCTGGCTGGAGACGGGCGCCGTGAGCGACCCGGCCGTCCTGCTCGAGCTCGCCCGCCTCTTCTTCGTGGCCGACGAGTACACCCTCGCCCAGGGCGCCGTCGACGCGGCCCGCAAGGCACCCGGCCTGAGCGACGGCACCGAGGCGTCCCTCGACTACCTGGAGCCGTGGATCCGCAAGGCGGCCTACCCGGCCCCGGCCCCGCGCATCCCCGCCGGCCAGGTGTCGTTCGCCGTCATCGACTACAAGGCTCCCGACGAGGTGGTCTCGTCGAGCAACATCGGCGACAACGTGCAGACGGTCGCGAGCCTCGGCCACCTGGTGCGCCACGAGGGCCTGCGCCTGCACGGCGACCCCGAGGTCACCGAGCCCGTGTCCTTCCTCGCCGGCCGCGTGCGACCCGAGCTGAAGGTGGCCGGTCCCGGTGCCGACGTGCACCTCACCGTGGTACAGCGCGACGTGACCTACCTGGACTCGGTGCCCGAGAACACGTGGATGCTTGCCTTCGGCTGGTACATGCACAACCAGTTCGACCTGCGGTTCGGCTTCCCCTTCCACGAGAACCTGAACCCGATCTTCGTCTCGTTCCATGTGAACAAGTACGCGATCCTCACGCCCACCGCCGTGGACTACCTCAAGGCGCACGGCCCCATCGGCTGCCGGGACTGGACCACCGTCCACCTGCTCCTGAACGCGGGCGTCCCGGCGTTCTTCTCGGGCTGCCTCACCACCACGGTGAGCACCGTGTTCCCCGCCGAGCACGCGGCCGCTCCGGCGGACGCCCCGCGGGTCTACGTGGACACGGCGGCGCCGAGCATCGACGACGCCGTGGTCACCCACTCCTACCCCGAGGTGCGGAGCGCGTCGTTCAGCCGCAACCTCTACGACGCGGTGGCGCTGCTCGACTCGTACCGGACCGACTACTCCAAGGTCGTCACGTCGCGCCTGCACTGCTTCCTCCCGGCGTGGGCCATCGGCGCCAACGTCGACTTCACGCCGAAGAACAACGCCGACATCCGCTTCGCCGGGCTCCTCGACGCCACCGAGGAGGACCGCCGGGCCATGCAGTCGCGGATCCGCGACCTGGTCGCGCCCGCCATGAGCCGCATCCTCGCGGGCGCGTCCCGTGACGAGGTCTACGCGGTCTGGCGCGAGCACACCGCGGCGCTGGTCGAGCACGCGCGCCGCGTGCACGCCGAGCCGGTCCAGGCACCCGTGGCGTCGTTCGACGTCCACGCCGCCGTGGAGAACGTGCGCGCTACGCGGGTGCGGGTCGAGGCGAGCCGGCCGCGAACCGGCGAGCCGGTCAACGTCGCCGTCGCCCTCGACGGCAACCTGCGTTCCCAGATGGAGGTGGTCGTGGGTGGCGTCGTACGCCACACGGACCGCCCCGTCCGCGTCGTCGCCCTGACGCGCGAGCACGGCGCCGCGGACCACGCCCGCCTGGCGGCCCTCTTCCCCGAGGTGACCTTCGAGTGGTTCGCCTGCGACGACGTCGACTACGGGTCCGTGCTCGGCATGCTCAAGCACATCACCGTCGCGACGATGGACCGCCTGCTGCTGCCGGAGCTCCTGCCGCACCTCGACAAGGTGCTGTACCACGACCTCGACGCCCTCGCGGTCACGGACCTCACCCCGCTGTACGACACCGACCTGGGCGGGGCGCCGCTCCTCGCGCGCCCGTCGATCTCGTACAACTACCGGCACGGCATCGGCAACGTCATCCGGTCCACGCGCCTGCTGCGCCACGACCCGGCCGCCGCGCGCGACCTGGTCCGCAGCACCACGCAGCGGCACCGGCACGGCTTCCGGGGCTTCAACGCCGGGATCCTGCTGCTCAACCTCGCGGTCATGCGCGCGGACCGCTTCACGGCGGAGTTCGTGCCGTACGCGGAGCGCTACGGCCTCAACGACCAGGACATCCTCAACGCCTACGCGGGCTCCCGGTACCTCGTCATGGACGACCGGTGGAACGCGTGGCCCACGCAGGAGGTCGTGACCGAGCCCGCCCTGGTCCACTGGGCCGGACCGGTCAAGCCGTGGAGCACGGAGAACTACATCCACCTGCGGCAGCATTGGCAGGAGGCCGAGGGCTACGTGGCGGAGCGCCGCGCGACCCGCTGACACAGCTCAACGCCGAGACAGTGCGTTCGTCCGGACGGACGGACGCACTGTCTCGGCGTTGCTGCGCTCAGTAGCCGGCGTCGCCCGTGGCCGACGTCGCACCCGGCTGGGCCGCGCCGCCGTCGGGCGCGTCGAAGCCGTCGAGGACCGCAGCGGTCCCGGACAGCCCGAGGCGCGTGGCGCCCGCGTCGACCATGGCGAGCGCGTCAGCGAGGGTGCGGATGCCGCCGGATGCCTTGACCCCGAGCCGCCCGCCCACGGTCTCCGCCATCAGCCGGACGGCGTGCACCGAGGCGCCACCTGCGGGGTGGAAGCCCGTCGACGTCTTGACGAAGTCGGCGCCCGCGGCCTGGGCCGCCCGGCACGCACCGACGATCTCGTCGTCGGTCAGCGCTGCCGACTCGATGATCACCTTGAGGATCTTGCCCGCCGGCACGGCCGCCCGGACAGCAGCGACGTCGGCCTGCACGGCCTCGAAGTCGCCTTCCTTGGCCGCGCCGACGTCGATGACCATGTCGACCTCGTCCGCGCCGTCAGCGACCGACTGCGCCGCCTCGTACGCCTTCACGGCGCTGCGGTGCTTGCCCGAGGGGAACCCGCACACCGTGGCGACGGCGAGCCGCCCGGCCGCCGTGGACACCGCGTGCGCGACGAACGTGGGCGAGACGCACACCGAGAAGACCCCGAGGGCGGCGCCCTCTTCGACGAGGGCCGTGACGTCGGCGGTGGTGGCCTCCGGCTTGAGGAGGGTGTGGTCCACGAAGGCCGCGAGGGTGGGCCGGTCCAGCGTCATCGGACCGCCCCCTGCACTGCCTGGTAGCCCGGGACGATCACGTCGTCGACGAGCGCCCGGCGCTCGTCGTGGTGCATGAACGCGCTCCAGGCGGCGGTGACGGTGACGTCGACCAGGTCGTCGATGGTCCAGCCGGCCTCGGCCACCAGCAGCTCCATCTCGTGCGACATCGAGGTGCGCGACATGAGCCGGTTGTCGGTGTTGAGCGTGACCGCGAAGTCCAGCTCCTTGAGCCGGGTGATCGGGTGCTTGGCGATCGACTCGGCGGCACCGGTCTGCAGGTTGGACACCGGGCACAGCTCGAGGGCGACCTGGTGGTCGCGCACCCAGTGCGCCAGCGGGCCGAGCTCGGCGTAGCCGCCGTCGGAGTCGCCGTCGGCCTCGTCGCCGTCCAGGACGAAGGCGATGTCCTCGATGAGGCGCACGCCGTGCCCGATCCGGTCCGCGCGGCCGAGGTGCACGGCCTCCGCGATCGAGTCGAGTCCCGCGGCCTCGCCCGCGTGGATGGTCACCGGGAAGTTGTTCCGGGCCAGGTAGTCCCAGATCTCGGCGTGGCGCGACGGCGGGAACCCGTCCTCGGCGCCCGCGATGTCGAAACCGACGACGCCGCGGTCGCGGTACGCGACCGCCAGCTCCGCGATCTCCTGCCAGCGGTCGGCGTGCCGCATCGCGGTGACGAGCTGGCCCACGCGGATGATGCGGCCCTCGGCCGCGGCGAGCGCGATGCCCTCGTCGATGCCCGCCTGCACGGCCTCGACGGTCTCCTCCAGCGACAGGCCCTTGGCCAGGTGCTGCTCGGGAGCCCAGCGCTGCTCGGCGTACACGACGCCGTCAGCCGCCAGGTCCAGCACGGCCTCACGGGCCACGCGGGCCAGGGAGTCGGCGGTCTGCATGACCGCGATGGTGTGGTCGAAGGTCTCGAGGTACCGGACGAGCGTGCCGGAGTCGGCCGCCTCCTGGAACCAGGTACCGAGCGACTCGGCGTCGGTGGCGGGCAGGGTGTGCCCCACCTCCTCGGCGAGCTCCAGCACGGTCTGCGGGCGCAGGCCACCATCGAGGTGGTCGTGCAGCACGACCTTCGGCAGGGCGCGGATGGTGTCCGCCGTCGGGCGCGAGCCCGTGGCGACGTCGAGCGTGGTCATGCGACCAACCTACCCGGCGCCGGGGGGCCCCCCCCCCCCCCCCGGGGGGGGGGGGGCCGGGGGCCCCCCCCCCCCCCCCCCCGCGCGGGGGGGGGCGCCCCC